>NZ_CAXFDV010000406.1:0-9922 GCF_964001545.1 uncultured Aquincola sp. | reverse complement strand
GAAGCCCCGCCCCTGCTCACCGGCGCGGGCGGCTTCCACCGCCGCATTCAGCGCCAGGATGTTGGTCTGGAAGGCGATGCCGTCGATGGTGCCGATGATGTCGCCGATGCGGCGCGAGCTGGCCTGGATCTCCTGCATGGTGTTCACCACCTGGCCCACCACACTGCCGCCACGCTGGGCCACTTCGGCCGCCGAATGCGCCAGCTGGTTGGCCGTGTCGGCCGCCTGCGCGCTCTGCTGCACGGTGCCGGTCAGCTGCTCCATGCTGCTGGCCGTGTGCTGCAGGTTGCTGGCCGCCTGCTCGGTGCGCATCGACAGGTCGGCATTGCCGGCCGCGATCTCGGAAGAGGCCTGCTCCAGGCCCTGGGTGGAAGCGCGCACGCTGCCCACCATGGTCGACAGCGCGCCCGTCATGTGATGCAGCGCGCGCATCAAGGCACCGAATTCATCGCCGCGCGTGGTGTCGATGCGGCGGGTCAGGTCGCCCTGGGCGATCGCATCAGCGGCCTGCACCGCCTCGTCCAGCGGGCGCTGCACGCTGCGCGCCAGCAGCGCGCCGGCCAGGCCCGAGAGCATCAGCACCCCCAGGGCGCCGGCGGCCAGCTGCCAGGCCAGGGCACGGCGCTGCGCCTCGGCCTGCTGCAGCGCCTGCTGGCCCCGCTGCACCTGCCAGGCCGCGAATTCGTCGATGCCGGCCACGTAGGCCTTGGTGGCGGGCTCGTACTGCTGCTTGACCAGCTCTTCCACCGCCGACGGATCGCCAGCGCTCATGGCCTGGCGGATGCGGTCGTTCACCGCATCCAGCGTCTGCCCCAGCGCACGCACGCGGTCGCTGATGGCCTTGTCTTCGGGCGAGGTGGCCAGGCCCAGCACTTCGTCGCGCAGCGCCGCGATGCGCTGCGGGTCGGCGGCCACGGCCTCCTTGAACCAGCCCGCCACCGCAGGGTCGGCGCCGATGGCACCGGCGATGGTGCGGATGGCGGCCGCGTCGGCCGCGGCCTTCCATTGCACCGCCCGCTCAGCCAGGCGGGCCAGCGAAGCCTCGACCTGCGCCGCCTCGCGCGCCATGGCAAAGGAGCGCATCAAGCCCAGGGCGCCGGCCGCCACCAGCAGCAGCTGCAGGCACAACATGGCAGCCCATAGCTTGTGCGACAAGCGAAGGCGATTCAACGACTGCACGGCCGACCTCATGCGGGGAACATCCCGCCAGAGGTATCGGCCGGCAGGCCGTGCGGCTTGAGCCTGGAGGCGCCTGCGCGGCGCCGGGGGCTAGTCGTCCAGGCCCAGTTCCTGGATCTTGCGGGTGATGGTGTTGCGGCCGATGCCCAGCTTGTGCGCCGCTTCGATGCGGCGGCCGCGGGTGATGTCCAGCGCGGTGTGGATCAGCTGGCCTTCGAACTGGCGGGTCAGCGTGTCCCACACCTCGGGCGAGCCCGATTCCAGCAGCTGGCGGGCTTCACGTTCCAGGTCCTGCAGCCAGGGGCGCGGGCCTGTGCTGCCCGCGGGCAAGGCGCCCGGGCTGCCACCGGCCAGGCCGCCCGGCAGGGCCGCGCCGCCTGCACCGCCCAAACTGCCCAGGCCGCCGAAGCCGCCGTAAGGCGAAGCGGCACTGGACTGGCCGGCGGCGGGCGAGCCGCCGGCCGGCAAGGAGCCGGCATAGCCGCCCAGGCCCTCACCGGCCGCAGCCGGCGCACCCAGGCCGGAAGCGCCGCCAACCGGCAACGCCTCGGGGAAGCTGGCCGGTATGCCGCCGGTGGACACGGCCGGCTCCGCCGGCAGGCTGGCGGTGCTGGCCGGCTCGGCCGGCGCCAGGGCTGCGGGCGCGGCTGCCACCGGCGCCACCGCCAGCAGTTCGGGCGGCAGGTCCTTGGCTTCCACCACCTGGGCCGGCGCCATCACCGTGAGCCAGTGGCACACGTTCTCGAGCTGGCGCACGTTGCCCGGAAAGTCGAAGGCCATCAGGCGTTCCAGCGCGGCATCGGTGATGCGCTTGGCTTCCACGCCCAGTTCCTTGGCGCTTTTCTGCAGGAAAAAGCGGGTCAGCGCGGGCACGTCTTCGCGCCGCTCGCGCAGCGCCGGCAGCCGCAGCCGGATCACGTTGAGTCGGTGGAACAGGTCTTCGCGGAACACGCCCTGCTTGACCCGCTCTTCCAGGTTCTGGTGGGTGGCGGCGATCACCCGCACGTTGCTCTTGAGCGGCTGGTGGCCGCCCACCCGGTAGAACTGCCCGTCGCTCAGCACCCGCAGCAGGCGGGTCTGCAGGTCGAAGGGCATGTCGCCGATTTCGTCCAGGAACAGCGTGCCGCCATCGGCCTGCTCGAAGCGGCCGCGGCGCATGGTCTGAGCACCGGTGAAGGCGCCGCGCTCATGGCCGAACAGCTCGCTTTCCAGCAGGTCTTTCGGGATGGCGGCGGTGTTGATGGCCACGAAGGGACCGTTGCCGCGCGGGCTGTGCTTGTGCAGCGCGCGGGCCACCAGTTCCTTGCCCGAGCCGCTTTCGCCGGTGATCATCACCGTGACGTTGCTCTGGCTCAGCCGGCCGATGGCGCGGAACACGTCCTGCATCGCCGGGGCCTGGCCCAGCATCTCGGGCATCTCGGCCTGGCGCTCGTCGATCCCCGACTCGCGCATGCTTTCGTCGACCGCACGGCGGATCAGCTCCACCGCCTTGGGCACGTCGAAGGGCTTGGGCAGGTACTCGAAGGCGCCGCCCTGGAAGGCCGACACGGCGCTGTCCAGGTCGGAGTAGGCGGTCATGATGATGACCGGCAGCCCCGGGTGGCGGGCCTTGACCTTGGTCAACAGCTCGATGCCCGAGCCGCCGGGCATGCGGATGTCGCTGACCAGCACCTGCGGCGCTTCTTCGTCCAGCGCACTGAGCACGTCGCGCGGGTTGGAGAAGCTGCGCACCGGAAACTGCTCGCGGGCCAGTGCCTTCTCGAGGACGAAGCGGATGGATTGGTCGTCGTCGACGATCCAGATGGGTTTCATGCGCGCGGAGTTGCTTTCTGAGGCGGTGTGATCACGGCAGCGGGATCACGATCTTGAACACCGTCCGCCCCGGAACGCTGTCGCACTCGATCGTGCCCTGATGCTGCTGCACGAAGGTTTGCGCCAGCGTGAGCCCCAAGCCCGATCCGCCATCGCGCCCCGAGACCAGCGGGTAGAAGATGCGATCGCTGATGGACTCCGGTACTCCCGGGCCGTTGTCCTCGATATGCAATTCAAGTGCCAGCCGGAAGCGGTGCTTGCCGATGGTGATCTGCCGCGCGATGCGGGTGCGCAGCCAGATGCAGGCGTCGCCGGCCTGGATGCGCTCGTGCAGCGCCTGCGCCGCGTTGTGCGCGATGTTGAGCACCGCCTGGATCAGCTGCTCGCGGTCGCCGCGGAACTCGGGGATGGAGATGTCGTAGTCGCGCTCGATCGTCAGCCCGCGCGGGAACTCGGCCGTGATCAGCGCCCGCACCCGCTCGCACACCTCGTGGATGTTGACGTCGCTGACCACGTGCGGGCGCCGATGCGGCGCCAGCAGCCGGTCCACCAGGGCCTGCAGGCGGTCGGCCTCCTGCACGATGACCTGGGTGTACTCGGTCAGCTCCTTCGATTCGAGCTCCATCTCCAGCAGCTGCGCCGCGCCGCGGATGCCGCCCAGCGGGTTCTTGATCTCGTGCGCCAGGTTGCGGATGAGTTCCTTGTTGGCCTGCACCTGGCCCAGCGTGCGCTCCTCGCGGTCGTGGCGGGTCTGCTGCTCGATCTCGATCACCTCCACCAGCACACGTTCGGTGTCGCCGTCGATCTGGTTGACGATGACGTGCACCGGCATCGGCTCCAGGTGCACGTTGGGCTGGCGGCGCAGCGCCGCCTCGAAGCGGCCGGTGGCGTAGTCGTTGCGGGCCACGGCCAGCAGCGTGTCGCGCAGCTGCTGCGGCTCGACGAAGCAATCGAGCAGAGAGCCGCGCTGCAGCGTGCGGCGCGACAGGCCCATCACCTGCTCGAAGCTGGCGTTGGCGAACAGGCATTCGCCGGTGGGCCGGGCCACGGCGATCATCGTGGCCAGCAGGTCGAAGGTGTCGAAGCTGATCGACGGATGGGCGGTGGGCTTCATGGGGGCAGGCGCGACAGCTCGCGGCGGATGGCTTCGACGTCGCCTTCCTTGCGCTGGATGGCGGTGCGCATCTCGTCCACACGGTCGAGATAGCGCTGATAGTTGCGTTCGTTGCCCTGCCGCTCGGGCTGGCCGTTGTTGAATTCCAGCTTCATCGCGGCCAGGCGCTCCTGTTCCTTGCGCAGCTCGGCTTCCAGGATGCGGCGCGCGTCGGCGTCGCGGGCGCGCTGATCGGCGGGGTCGACCCGGCCTTCACCGCTGCGCTGGGCCGAAGCACCCGGCGCGGCCCCGGCCGGCGCCGGCACCGGCCGCGGCTTGGTCTGCATCACCGTGACCGGTGCGCTTTCGATGGTGCGGCAGCCACGGTCCTGCGCCTCGCGCGGGCTCAGCTGGTCGGTGTAGAGCACCGGCGGGCCGGGGCAGCGGTAGACCGTGGTGGTCTGTGCCCAGGCGGGGGCCGTGCAGGCCAGCAGCACCGTCACCAGCCATCGACGAAACGTCATGCAGCGAATCTCCAAGGGTCGGGGCGTTGATTGTGCGGCAGTGGCACCACCCGCCCGCCGGGCCGCCCCAAGGGCGGGTGCGGCCCCCCTGGGGGGTAGCGAGCGCAGCGAGCTTGGGGGCTCCATGAACGAAAAGGGACGGCCGAGGCCGTCCCTTTGTAGCAAGCCCCGAAGGACTTACAGGCTGTAGTACATGTCGAACTCGACCGGGTGCGTGGTCATGCGGAAGCGCTGCACTTCCTGCATCTTCAGGTCGATGTACGCGTCGATGTACGAGTCGGTGAACACGCCGCCCTTGGTCAGGAATTCGCGGTCCTTGTCCAGGTACTCCAGCGCCTGGTCGAGGCTGTGGCACACGGTCGGGATCAGCTTGTCTTCTTCCGGCGGCAGGTGGTAGAGGTCCTTCGAGGCGGCTTCGCCCGGATGGATCTTGTTTTCCACGCCGTCCAGGCCGGCCATCAGCAGGGCCGAGAAGGCCAGGTACGGGTTGGCCATGGGGTCCGGGAAGCGCGCTTCGATGCGGCGGCCCTTCGGGTTGGCGACGAACGGGATGCGGATCGAGGCCGAGCGGTTCTTGGCCGAGTAGGCCAGCTTCACCGGGGCTTCGAAGCCCGGCACCAGACGCTTGTAGCTGTTGGTGGTCGGGTTGGTGATCGCGTTCAGCGCGCGGCCGTGCTTGATGATGCCGCCGATGTAGTACAGCGCGAATTCGCTCAGGCCGGCGTAGCCGTCACCGGCGAACAGGTTCTTGCCGTCCTTCCAGACCGACTGGTGCACGTGCATGCCCGAGCCGTTGTCGCCCACGATGGGCTTGGGCATGAAGGTCAGGGTCTTGCCGTAGCTGCGGGCCACGTTCTGCATCACGTACTTCTGCAGCTGGCACCAGTCGGCGCGTTGCAGCAGCGTGCTGAACTTGGTGCCCAGTTCCATCTGGCCGGCGTTGGCCACTTCGTGGTGGTGCACTTCGACCGGGATGCCCAGCGATTCGAGGATCAGGCTCATTTCCGAGCGCAGGTCCTGGCCCGAGTCGACCGGGGGAGTGGGGAAGTAGCCGCCCTTGACGGTGGGACGGTAGCCGGAGTTGCCGTGCTCGTAGTCCTTGCCGGTGCTCCAGGCGCCCTCTTCCGACTCGATCTTGACGAAGCAGCCGGACATGTCGACTTGCCAGCGCACGCTGTCGAAGACGAAGAATTCGGGCTCGGGGCCGAAGAAGGCGGTATCGCCCAGGCCGGACGACTTCAGGTAGGCCTCGGCGCGCTTGGCCAGCGAACGCGGGTCGCGCTCATAGGCCTTGCCGTCGGCGGGCTCCAGCACGTCGCAGGTCAGGATGACGGTGGGCTCTTCGAAGAACGGGTCGATGTTGGCCGTGTTCGGGTCCGGCATCAGCAGCATGTCGGACGCTTCGATGCCCTTCCAGCCGGCGATCGACGAACCGTCGAAGGCGTGGCCGGAGGTGAACTTGTCTTCGTCGAAGTGCGAGATGGGCACCGTGACGTGCTGTTCCTTGCCGCGGGTGTCGGTGAAGCGGAAGTCAACGAACTTGACTTCGTTTTCCTTCACCATGGTCATCACGTCGGCGACAGTCTTTGCCATCAGGAATCTCCTAGCGGGCGCTGGTCTGGGGTGGTTTTAAGGGAGCGAAACGGCAGATCGGGGAATTCAAAGGCAGCCCGGGTACGCCGGCTGCCAAGCCCCAAAAAGGCGCATGCAAAATTAGCAGAAAGTGTGCCCGCGGAATCTTACCGGTTCCGGGGCGGGGTAACGCCAACTTGGTGCACTGCAACGCACCAGGCCAGCGCATTCTGGGCGCGCGTCAGCGCACCATTTCCGGGCCGAGCGTCAGCGCCATGCCGCGCAGCGCCGACAGCAGCCGCTCATACGCCGCCGGCACCAGCGCCGCCGCGCCCTTGACGCCCAGCTCGATGTGGCGGCCGTACTGCGGATGGTCGACGCTGGGCAGGCTGAACACCTTGACGCCCGGGTGCTCCTGCTCCACCGCTTCCATCAGCGGCGTGAGCGTGGCTTCCATGCCGCCGAAGACGATGACCGACTGCTCCACCTGCCGGTGGCTGCCGTGCAGCGCGGCATAGCGGCCGTCCAGCAGGGCTTCGATCATCGGGTGCGCCATCACCGGGAAGCCGGGCACGAAGTGCACGTCGCCCACGCTGAAGCCCGGAATCTTGTTGTACGGGTTGGGAATGATCGCCGCGCCCTCGGGGAACACGCCCATGTTGAGGCGGTGCACGTTGTCGGGGCGGTCGGGCTCGTAAGGCGTGCCCTGCTCGGCCGCCACGTCGCGCATGCGCTCCTGGATCAGCGCCTTGGCTTCGGGGTGCAGCAGCAGCGGCACGCCCAGCGCGGCAGCGGCGGCCTGGCGGGTGTGGTCGTCGGGCGTGGCGCCGATGCCGCCGCAGCTGAACACCACGTCGCGGGTGGCGAAGGCTTCGCGCAGCGTGGCGGTCATGCGCTCGCGGTCGTCGCCCACGTAGCGGGCCCAGGCCAGCGACAGGCCGCGGGCGCCCAGCAGCTCGATGACCTTGGCCAGGTGCTTGTCCTGGCGCTTGCCCGAGAGGATCTCGTCGCCGACGATGATGAGGCCGAAGTTCATGACAAACGCTCCGGTGAAGATGAAGAAGGCGGCAGCGCCGGCGCGGCATCCACCACCACCACGGGCCCGGTGGCGGGGCCGGTGGTGCCCGCCATGCGCAGCCGCTGCAGCGCGGCCAGGCCATAGTGGGTGAACCACAGCGACGAAAAGGCGAACACCAGCGTGTACAGCCACACCGAGGCCACGATGAGGATGGGCGCCAGCACCAGCGTGACCGCGCTCACCGCCCACAACAGCGAAGGTGCGGCGCCCAGGTAGCCGCACACCACGCCGATGGTCAGCAGCGGCCAGCGGTGCTGGCGCAGGATCAGCCGGCGCTCTTCCGCGGTCGCATGGTCGGACAGCGCGTCGAAGGCCATCACGCGGTAGGTCAGCCAGCCCCAGATCAAGGGCGGTATCACCAGCACCAGCGGCGGAATGAGCCACAGCGGCACGCTGGCGGCCAGCAGCAAGAAGGCCAGCAGCGTATGGCCGAGCGAAAAAGCCACCGAGCTGGCCAGCCCGGCGCCATGCTTGCGCTCGAGCATCGGAAAGCGGCGGCGGGCCACCAGGCTCACCAGCGCCGGCGTCATCATCAAGGCCACCAGCACCAGCGACAGCAGCACGATGACGGGCACCGCCAGCGCCACCACGATCATCGGCGCCAGCACCGCGCGAAAGCCCTGCGCGCCCATGGCGTCCAGCCACTGCAGGAAGGCGCTGGTCAGCAGCCAGCCTTCCAGCGTGGCACGCACGCCGTCGATGGCGGCCTCATAGAAGAACCAGCCGGCCGCGAAGGTGAGCGCGCCCACCAGCAGCAAGGGCAGCAGCGAGAGCATCACCACCCGCGGATGCAGGCAGTAGGCGGTGGCGCGCCAGAAGGCGTCGATGAGGTCTTTCATGCCGCGCATCATCGCCGCCCGGCCAGGCGTTGCAGCCCCAGCCACTGCTGGGCCCAGAAGCCGCGGCCGTAATCGCGGCCACCTTCCTGCGGCAGCTGGTCGCGGATGCCGGTGGGCTCGATCGGCCGGTCGAAGGCCGCGGTGCGGAACAGCAGGTCCCACACCGGGAACAACACCGCGAAGTTGTGGCCGCCCAGCGTGCCGGCGCCGTGCGATTCATGGCCGATGCCGATGGCATGGTGCACGCGGTGGAAGCGCGGGCTGACCAGCAGCCGGTCGCCCCAGCGGCCGAAGCCCAGGCGCACATTGGCATGCGACAGGCTTTCCACCAGCTGGCTGATGACCACCAGCGCCACGAACTGCCCCGGCGGTATGCCCACCACCAGCCCCACCAGCACGAACACGCTGTCGTGGATCAGGTCGTCCAGCAGGTGGTTGCGGTTGTCGCTCCACAGCGTCATCTGGCGCTGGCTGTGGTGCACCGCATGCAGCTGCCACCACCAGTCGAACTCGTGCTGCGCGCGGTGCAGCGCATAGCCCACCAGGTCGAACAGCAGCAGGTACAGCAGGAAGGACACCCAGCCCACGTCGGTGACGCCGGGCCACAGGTTGTCCAGGTGGAAGGTGGGAAAGCCATGCAGCCGCAGCCAGCCGAAGCCGTTGTCCCACAACGGCTGCAGCGTGAAGAACAGCAGCACGCGGAACAGGCCCAGCCGGTGGATGAAGGTGTAGAGCATGTCCACCCGCACCGCGGCGCGGTCGGTCAGCGGCTCGGCCGGGCGCCACAGCTCCAGCGCGCGCAGCAGCGTCACCATCACCAAGATCTGCAGCAGGCCGGCCAGCAGCCAGCCGGTGGCGTCGAACGCGTCTTCCAGCAGGTTGCCCATGCCCAGCGCATACATCGCCGGCTGCACCGCCTGCTCGAACAGCCACTGCTGGGCCAGGCCGAAGGCGTCCACGAAGGCATCGATCGGGTTCATGTGATCTTCAACGCGCCGGGGGCACCGCCCGGCCATACAACGGATGCTCGCGCAGCGTGGCGAAGCACAGGCCGCGGGCCTGCAGCCCGGTGATCAGCGGCTCCAGCACCGCCGGCGCCCAGGGATCCTGGCGCGACCAGATGCCCAGGTGCGCCAGCAGGATGTCGCCCGGCTGGATGCGCTGCAGCGCCTGCGCCAGCAGCTTGTCGTTGGGGTATTTGTCGCTGGGCAGTTCGTCGCCCAGAAAGCCCGCCGGCGACCAGCCCACGTGGGTGAAGCCGCAGGCCTTGGCCGCCGCCAGCAGGGCCGGCGAGATGCGGCCGGCCGGTGCGCGGAACAGCGGCAGCATCGGCTGGCCGGTCATGGCCTCGAAGCGCTGCGCAGGCCGGCGCAGTTCGTCGCAGTACTGGGCGGGGGTCAGCGTCAGCGTCTTGCCGTTGTCGGGCCCGGCGGTGGGCCGCAGCCGCAGGCCGGCGGCGGTGTCGGCCTGCCACACCAGGTGGTCCCAGGTGTGCGATCCGAAGGCATGGCCTTCGGCCGCCCTCGCCTTCCACCAGGGGGCCCATGTGTCGTCCAGGCTGCTGCCATCGGTGCGGGTGCGCTCGTTGGCCAGGAAGAAGGTGACCTTGACCTGGTGGCGCTGCAGCACGTCGGCGATCAGCGGCGCCACGCCCATATGGCCGGTGTCGAAGGTGAGGTAGACCGGCTTGCTGCACGGCGCCGGGGCGGCAGCGGCGGGTGTGGCCGCCAGCACTGGCAGCGCAGCCGCCAGTGCAAGGGCCAGCGCAACAGCGGTGCTAGATGCGGCCCGCATGCGCCAGCGTCCACACGCCGTGGGGCGACTT
>NZ_CAXFDV010000405.1:0-2708 GCF_964001545.1 uncultured Aquincola sp. | reverse complement strand
GAACACCTTCTTGATGTCGGCCTGGCCCTTGATGAAGCTGGTCATCGCCTCGACCTTCATCGAGGTGTCGGCGTCGTAGCGGAAGTGCCAGTAGCTGCACTTGCTGTTGGTCAGGTCGGGATCCACCGCGGCGGTGTTCAGGAAGATGATTTCCTTGCCGGGGTTGCGCTCGTTGTGCTTGTTGATGGCGTCGATCAGCGGGATGGCCACCGAAGAGCCGTTGCCCTGCAGCACGTAGCGGATGCCCTGGTCGATCGCGGCCTTCAAATGGTTCAGGCTCTCGGTCGGGCTCAGCTTGTTGTCCATGCCGATGACCTCGAACTTCACGCCGGCCGGGTTGGTGGCGCTGAACTTCTCGGCAAAGAACTGCAGGCTCTTGAGCTGGTTGGTGCCCACCGGACCCATCAGGCCCGACAGCGGGTCGATCCACATCATCTTGACGGTCTGCCCCGCCAGCGGCTTGGCCTGCGCCCAGGCGCCCACCGAGCCCGCTGCCAGTGCGGCCCCCACGAGGCCCAGGGTGAAGCCACGACGCGAGGCGCTGATCGATCCGATGTTCATCCGCTTGTCTCCTTGTTTGACCTTCGGCCCGCTGCGCTGCAACGGGCCGGGGGCAAGTTAATGGAAGTGATCGCCAGCGGTGAGAGGGTGTTCCCTGTCGCTCCTGCGACAGGCGCCGGCCGCGGGCCTCGGGCGGGCGTCAGGCGGGCAGCTGGTGGCCCCGGAACTGCTCGCGCAGCTTGAGCTTTTGCAGCTTGCCGGTGGCCGTGTGCGGCAGCTCGTCCACAAACACCACGTCGTCGGGAATCTGCCACTTGGCGATGCGGCCCTCGAAGAAGCCCAGCATCTGCTCGCGCGTCAGCTCGCCGTCCGGCTTCTTGACCACCACCAGCAGCGGGCGCTCGTCCCATTTGGGGTGCGGGCAGGCGATCACCGCGGCTTCGTGCACCGCGGGGTGGGCCATCGCGATGTTCTCCAGCTCGATCGAGCTGATCCACTCCCCGCCCGACTTGATCACGTCCTTGCTGCGGTCGGTGATCTGCATGTAGGCGTCTTCGTCGATGGCCGCCACGTCGCCGGTGGGAAACCACAGGCCGTCCAGGCCCGCGACCTCCACCAGCGGCGACTTGTCGTTGCGGTAGTAGCGATCGATCACCCAGTGGCCGCGCACCACCAGGTTGCCCGAGGCCTTGCCGTCCCAGGGCAGCGGCTTGTGGTCGTCATCGACGATTTCCATGTCGACGCCGTAGATCACCTTGCCCTGCTTTTCCAGGATGCGGCGCTTGCTCTCGGCGTCCAGCGCTTCGTGCTTGCTCTTGAGCTTGGCCAGCGTGCCCAGCGGCGACATTTCGGTCATGCCCCAGGCGTGGATCACCTCCACGCCGTAGTCGTCTTCCAGCGTGCGGATCATGGCCGGCGGGCAGGCCGAGCCGCCGATCACCGTGCGCTTGAAGCTGCTGAACTTCAGGTTGTTCTGCTTGACGTAGGTGAGCAGGCCCAGCCACACCGTGGGCACGCCGGCGCTGAAGGTCACCTTCTCGGCCTCGAACAGCTCGTACAGCGATTTGCCGTCGAGGTGCGGCCCCGGGAACACCACCTTGCAGCCCACCAGCGCGGTGGCATAAGGCAGGCCCCAGGCGTTGACGTGGAACATCGGCACCACGGGCAGGATGACGTCGCGGGCCGAGCAGCCCATGGCGTCGGGCAGCGCGGCACCGAAGGCATGCAGCAGCGACGAGCGGTGGCTGTACACCGCGCCCTTCGGGTTGCCGGTGGTGCCCGAGGTGTAGCAGATGCTGGAGGCGGTGTTCTCGTCGAACTGCGGCCACACGTAGTCGCCGTTTTCGGCTTCCACCAGCTCTTCGTAGCACTGCAGGTTGGGAATCGGGCTGCTGGCGGGCATGTGGCTGCGGCCGGCCATCAGCACGAAGTGCTGCACGCGGCCCAGGTGCGGCAGCAGCTTTTCCACCAGCGGCAGGAAGTTGATCTCGAAGCACAGCACCTTGTCGTCGGCATCGCCCACGATCCAGGCGATCTGCTCGGGGAACAGGCGCGGGTTGATGGTGTGGCACACCAGCTGCGAGCCGGAGGTGCCGTAGTACAGCTCCAGGTGGCGGTAGCCGTTCCAGGCCAGGGTGCCGACGCGGTCGCCCGGCTGGCAACCCAGCCGCGCCAGCGCCTGCGCCACCTTGGCCGCCCGCACCGCCAGCTGCGCCCAGTTGGTGCGGTGGACATCGCCTTCCACCCGCTTGGACACGATCTCGGTGTCACCCGCATGCCGCGCCGCATGCGTCAGCAGCGACGAGATCAGCAAGGGCATCTGCATCATCTGGCCCATCAGGGACATGGTGGTTCCTCTCTAGAAAATGAGCGTGGGGTTGGTGCGGATGATAGGAATGCCGGGGGTGCGGCCCGGGTGGCGGTTTACCCTGAGGAACTCGGGTTGCCTCAGCGCCTGGGCGCCCGCCGCGGGCAGGCCCGGCGCCCATGCCGCCCGATGGGCCATCGGCAAGGTCAATCCTCAACATCAAGACCGCCCAGCGTTGGGCGACATCCCGGTGGCGCGCCAGCGCACGCCCGCTCCGGACCCCGTCAAGGTAGATGTTCACCTTGCACCGGGTTGGCGCCGAGCCGAAGTTGAAGGCTGAGCCCGCAGTCCCCAGCAGTCCGGCCGGCGCCCGCGGTTGAGCTGGGCGCCTTGTCCCCCG
>NZ_CAXFDV010000404.1:0-4821 GCF_964001545.1 uncultured Aquincola sp. | reverse complement strand
TGGGCCACAAGCCGCCGGTGTACCTGAAGGCCGGCGACACGATGCGCCTTGGCATCGAAGGCCTGGGCGAGCAGCAGCAGACGGTGCATGCCTGGGACCCGGCCTTGATCGACGGCTGAATGACCGGCCGGTGGGGGAGCGGCTGGGGGTGCCGGCGCAGGCCGACATCCCAGCGTCTCAGCGCTTGGGCTTCGTTGGCGCAACGACGCGCCGCGGCGCCTTCAAGGGCGGCACGGTGGCCGGGAAGGTCAGGGTGGCCATCTTGGCCGATTCGCCCATCCAGGACCGCAGCTGCGTCACCTCCTTGCGGGCGTCGCTGAACTGCTGCATGAAAGAGTCTTGCTGCTTCATGGGATGCTCTTTGCGATGTCGGCGGATGGGGGTGGTGGCGTGTCGTCGATCACGAACGGCTCCACGAAGGTGTACGTGAAGGCCCTGCGTTGGATGCGAGGAACGGCCATGCTGGGGTCGACGAGTTGAATCTTACCTTCGTCGGTTTTTCGCGCCGATGCCGCTTCGAAGAAGTCCATGTAGCGTCGCGGCGCCACCCCGACGAAGGCTCGGAAGTCGGCGCGGCTGCTGGAGGCTTCCAGTGCTTCCACGCTGATCGAGTCACTGTACAAGTCTGCCGTGCGGCTCTTTTCGTAGGGCTCGATGAACACCACCTCCCGGATGCCCGCCGCCACGATGTGGCGGGCACACAGATGGCATGGGAACGTGGTGCAGAAGAGTCGCGCGTCCTGCAGACGTACACCAGCGCGTGCCGCCTGGGTGATGGCCGCCATTTCCGCGTGCACGGCGCGACCGAATTCGATGACATCGAACAATTGCGCCTCGCGCAGATAGGCGTCAGGGGAGAACAGTGCTTGCCTGGCCAGCTCCGCGCTGCTTTGCTGCCTGGCCGACTCGTCCAGCAAGCCCGGCCTTCGCTTCATCCGGTCGAAGGCGTCTTCCACCATCTCACGCTTGAAATCGACATTGGCATCCCCGCCGCGCTCGTAATCTCGCATCGCGTCGTCGTCCTCGGCCCAGTACAAACCACCGCCAAAGCGCGGCACCTCGTTGCAGCCTGTGCCGAGGATCTCGCCATGGCCGTCGACGATGGCTGCACCCACTTGTCTGGACAAGTCGAGCGATCGAAGCGCCGACGCCTTGGCAAAGAACTTCGCCTGCTCGTCCCGTGTGGGGGACACGTAAGGATGCCCGAAGGTCAGCAATACCAGGCGCTGAAGCTGCCGTTCCAGCTCGGTGCGCGACTCGCTGACCACGAAGCAATCGGCGAGCGGAAAAGTCTTGCCCACCCGCTGGCCGAGCTTGCGCCCTTCTTCCTGGTAGTCGCGCGTGATCAGTTCGGTGGCCAGCATCTCGGCTTGACCCCGCTTGTCACCCAGGGAAGGGGCGATCTGTTTGGTCAGAAATTCCTTGTGCCAGTGCCGTGAGGCATAAACGGAAATCAGGGTGAAGGCCTGACCGTAGACCTGCCTGAACAGCTCTACTTCCTCGGGTCGCTTGAAGGAGCGGACGAAGTAGGCCGTGCGGCTGGCCGGGGCTCGGACGTCCCCCGTGAGTTGCTGGCGCAACGCCCTGATCTTGGCGATGCCCAGACGGGCCGCCACCTCAGCCTGGTTCGATGTTTCGCGCAGGACGGTGCCGCGGTCCATCAAGGTGCGGATGCGTTCGTACTCGTTGGGAAAGTCGTTCCCCTTGCCCAGGTAGGTGGTGATCAGCTCGCTCAGGCGCACTTCTTCCACCCGGTACTGCATCGCGCGCAGCTGGGCCTTGAGTGTTTCGGCCACCTGGGCAAGGTAGGTGCCGGTGGGCCCGACGAAGCCGAAGACCAATTCGATGTTGGACGAGTCGGACGCAGAAATGGAAGTTTGGGGGCGGGCCGATGTGGCCTCTGTTTTTTTGACCCGGGCACCGCGCTGTGTGTAGGTTCGCTCCGCTGCCATGGCCAGGGCCTCCTTTTCGCTGCTGCTCGCAAGGGTAGCGAGCACGAGCAGCACCTGCGTGCCGCCCGCTGGTCAATCTTGACCGGCGCCCCTCACCCCGCCCCCATCCACCAAGCCGCCAGGCTGAAGCTGCCGAAGGCCAGCAGGGTGCTGCTCATGATGATGCGGGCCACGCGGCCGTTGTCGGCGCCGTAGCGTTCGGCCAGCAGCGCGACGTTGCTGGCGCTGGGCAGCGCGGCGGCCAGGGTCAGGGCGGTGAGCTGGCCGTCGGTCAGCGGCAGGCCGGCGGACTGCGCGGCGCGGCCCAGGCCCCACACCAGCAGCGGGTGCAGCAGCAGCTTGACCCCGGCCACCGGCAGGTACAGCGCCACCGGCGTGCGGCTGTGCGCATGCTGGCCGGCCCGCCACAGCACCGCGCCGATGGTGAACAGCGCCACCGGCGTGGCCGCATCGGCCAGCATGCGCACGATCACGTCCACCGGGCGCGGAAACTCCAGCCCCATCGCGCCCACCACCGCGCCTGCGGCGATGGACCACGGCAGCGGGTTGCCGGCCACGCCGCGCAGGGCCTTGAAGGCGGCTGCCCGCCCGCCCTGGCCGCTGGCTTCATGGGCCTGCGCCAGCGCGATGCACAGCGACGAGGTGAGCACCATGTCCGTCAGCATGGTGCTGATCACCGGCCCCGCGGCGGCCGGGCCCAGCAGCGTGGCCAGCAGCGGCACGCCCATGAAGCCCGAGTTGGGAAAGGCCGCCACCAGCGCGCCGAAGGCCGCGTCCTTCAGGTGCACACGGGCCGAGCGGGTGAACCACACGGTACCGAACACGATGAGCAGCGCCGCCAGCGCATACACGCCCAGCACCACCGGGTTGAGCAGCTCGCCCAGCGGCGTGGTGCGGCCGAAGCGGAACAGCATGGCCGGCAGCGCAAAGTACAGGACGAAGGCGTTGAGGCCGGGAATCGCACTTTCGGGCAGCACCTTCTGGCGGGCGGCCAGGTAACCGAACAGCACTAGCGCGAAGAAGGGGACGGTGACTGCGAAGATCTGCTGCATTGCTGCGAGTGTGCCAGCCACCCCCGCCGCCCCACCGGCTTGAAGGACCGCTTCGATGAACCACCACGCCCCCGACCGCTACCAGGACATCCGCGACGCGGTGCGCGCGCTGTGCGCCCAGTTCCCGGACGAGTACCACCGCCAGGTGGACGCCCAGCGCGGCTACCCCGAAGCCTTCGTCAACGCGCTGACCGAGGCCGGCTGGCTGGCCGCGCTGATTCCGCAGGACTACGGCGGCTCGGGCCTGGGCCTGGCCGAAGCCTCGGTCATCATGGAAGAGATCAACCGCTCGGGCGGCAATGCCGGCGCCTGCCACGGCCAGATGTACAACATGGGCACGCTGCTGCGCCACGGCAGCGCCGAGCAGAAGCAGCGCTGGCTGCCGCGCATCGCCAGCGGCGAGCTGCGGTTGCAATCGATGGGCGTGACCGAGCCCACCACCGGCACCGACACCACCCAGATCAAGACCACCGCGGTGCGCCGCGGCGACCGCTACGTGGTCACCGGCCAGAAGGTGTGGATCTCGCGCGTGCAGCACTCCGACCTGATGATCCTGCTGGCCCGCACCACGCCGCTGGCCGAGGTGAAGAAAAAGAGCGAAGGCCTGTCCATCTTCCTGGTCGACCTGAGGAGCGCGATCGGCCACGGCATGGACGTGCGGCCGATCCCGAACATGGTCAACCACGAGACCAACGAGCTGTTCTTCGAGAACCTGGAGATCCCGGCCGAGCACCTGATCGGCGAAGAAGGCCAGGGCTTCAAGTACATCCTCGACGGGCTGAATGCTGAGCGCACGCTGATCGCCGCCGAATGCATCGGCGACGGCTACTGGTTCATCGACCGCGTGACCGCCTACGTGAAGGACCGCGTGGTCTTCGGCCGGCCCATTGGCCAGAACCAGGGCGTGCAGTTCCCCATCGCCGAAAGCTACATCGAGGTGGAAGCCGCCAACCTGATGCGCTGGAAGGCCTGCGAGCTGTTCGATGCCCATCAGCCTTGCGGCGCGCAGGCCAACATGGCCAAGTACCTGGCGGCCAAGGCCAGCTGGGAGGCCGCCAACGCCTGCCTGCAGTTCCATGGCGGCTTCGGCTTCGCCGACGAATACGACGTGGAGCGCAAGTTCCGCGAGACCCGGCTCTACCAGGTGGCCCCCATCTCCACCAACCTGATCCTGAGCTACGTGGCCGAGCATCTGCTCGGGCTGCCGCGGTCCTACTGAAGTTCCTGACTTGAGCGGGAACAGGCGGTGTTTTAGGGGGCTTGTCCCCCGACCGCTGCCGGGCCTGGGTTGGGTACAACGGCACTTGCAGTTCTGTCGTCCCCGTCGCTGTGCGCCAGATGTCTCTATGGCGCGCATTCCCGGAACCGCTTGTGCCACCCCCCGGCACTGGAGACCTTCGTGACACCACGATCCCCCCACTGACGGCCGCTGCGCCGTCGCGTCGTGCGGCGCTGAACGACAGCGCCTGAACCGCCCCCCGTCAGTCCTGCTGCCCCTGCAGCCCACCGATTCGAAGCGCGCCTGACCGGGTCGCGTCGCGTCGGTCCATCCCGTCATCGCCCCGCCATCGGCCGGGCGGCACCGGTGCGCGCCCCCGCGACACCGCCAGTGGCCACGGCCACGCCTCACGCCACGTCATCATGAATCGCATTTACCGCATCGTCTGGAACGAAGCCCAGGGCGCCTGGGTGGCCGTCAATGAAATCGCCAAGGGCCAGGGCCCGCGCGCGCTGCTGTCGGCGCGCCGCCTGCGCCGGCTGGGCCTGGCCGCGCTGGCCGCCACCGGCGCTGCCGCGCTGGCCGCGCCGCCCACACC
>NZ_CAXFDV010000403.1:0-4655 GCF_964001545.1 uncultured Aquincola sp. | reverse complement strand
GGCCACGCTGTGTTCCGACACCAGGTGACCGGCCAGCGCCTTGACCGACGTGTTCTGGGCCCGCTCGGCACCGATGCGGCCCACCTCCACCTCGAACAGCCCCGAGGCATGGGCCGCCGTCATGAAGGCCTTGTCCGCCGCGCTCAGCGGCGCGGCGGCACCAGGGGCCGCGGCATCGCTGGCCGGCGCCGTGGGCGTGGCGGAAGCAGCCACGCCCGGTGCAGGCGCCACGGCTGGTGCGGTGCCGCTGGGCGCGGTGTTCTCGGGCGTGGCCATGCCGGCCTCGGGCGCGCCGTTCGGTATGCCCACGGGACTGCCGGTACGGCTGTTGGCGGGCGAGTCGGGCGGCGGGCTGCCGGCATCGGTGGGCGCATTGCCCGCGCCGGGCGCGGCGCCCGACGCAGCGGGCGTGCTCGGCGCCATGCCGTTGCCATCGGTGTTGCGTGTGCCACGGTCGCAGCCGGCGGCCAGCGCAGCGATGGCCAGGGCCAGCACGGTGGCCAGGCCAGCAGGCCTTGGGGTGCGGAAGGAAGCTTGTGCAGTCATCAGGTTCGGCTCCTCGCGGCATGCGCCGCCTTGCGGCACAGGCGGCAAGGCACGTGCCCTGCCACGCGTCCCCGCACCGCCCATCGGCCGCGGCCCGGCGCGGCATGGCGCTTGCCGCCAGCGGACGACGCAGCACCCCTTGAAAGGAGCCCACGTATGACCCATTCCACGCAGGTGTCCGGCCCCGGCCGGCCGATGAACGAGCGCCGCGATGCGGTGAAGGAAGAGGAAGGCCTGGCCGAAGTGCTGGACGGCGGCGCAGCGCTGCCGCAGGCCGACGACACGCCCGAGCAGCAGGCAGCGGACGACGCCGAGAGCAGCCTGGCCCGTCAGGCCGACCGCGACGCCACCGACAACGAAAACGGGAGGAAGGCGGGATGAGCGCCAACACCAACCCACTGTGGGTCCTGGTGGCCGACGAAGCGGTGGCCCATGTGTACGCGCTGCCCAAGCCCGGCGCCGTGCTGCAACCGGTGCACACCCTGACCGACCCCGACGCCCATGCACGCGATGCCGAGATGCGGCACGACGGCCATGGCCAGCGCGCGCAGGTCGGTGTGCATGCCAGCAACGCCACCACGTCGGCCGGACTGGAAGAGACGCACCAGCATGCCCAGGTGTTTGCCGGCACCGTGGCCAGGTGGCTGGCGCAGGAGCGCCAGGCGGGCCGCTTCAGCAGCCTGCGCGTGGTGGCCGCGCCGCGCTTTTTGGGCCTGCTGCGCAAGGCCTTGCCGCCGCAGGTGGCCGACGTGGTCACCGACGACGACAACCACGACCTGACCCACTTGCGCGCCGAAGAGCTGACGGCCCGCCTGTTTCCGGCGGCAGACGGCGGCCGATGAACGGCCTGCTGGTGTCACCGCATCTGGACGATGCGGTGTTCGGCTGCGGCCGCTGGCTGGCCGCGCACCCCGGCACCTGCGTGGTGACGGTGCTGGCCAGCCTGCCGCCGCGGCCCGAACGCCTGACTGACTGGGACCGCCAATGCGGCTTCGACAGCGCCGGCCAGGCGATGCAGGCGCGCCGCGAAGAAGACGAAGCCGCTTTGCAGGCCGTGGGCGCGCAATGGCGCTGGCTGCCCTTCCTCGACAGCCAGTACGACCAGTCGCCCGGCGTGGACGAGGTGGCCGCCGTGCTGGCCACCTTGCTGCAGGACCTGCCGGCCGAAGCGCCGCTGCTGCTGCCGATGGGCCTGTTCCACTCCGACCATGTGCTGGTGCACGAGGCCGCATTGCAGGCGCTGCGCAGCAGCGGCCGCCGCAGCGCCATCGGGTATGAGGAGGCGCTGTACCGCGTGATGCCCGGCCTGCTGCAGCAGCGGCTGGTGGCGCTGGCGCAAGCCGGCATCACCGCCACGCCCTGGCCCGATCCGCCGCAGGGCGACGAAGCCGCCAAGGCGCGGGCGATCGCCGCCTACACCAGCCAGGCCCGCGCCTTCGGCCCTGACGGCCTGCACGACACCCAACGCCCCGAACGCTTCTGGCAGCTGACCCTGGACTGATGCACCAGCGATGACCGAACCCTTGCAGGACCCTCGTGTCAGCATCGTGGTGCTGACCTACAACCGCGCCGACGAGCTGATGGCGGTGCTGCACCGGCTGCAGGCCCTGCCCGAGCAACCCGAAGTCATCGTGGTGGACAACGCCAGCAGCGACGGCACCGCCGAACGTGTGGCCGCGGAGCATCCGCAGGTGCGCCTGGTGCGCGAAGCCAGCAACCGCGGCGCCGCCGGCCGCAACAGCGGCGTGGCGCTGGTGCGCACGCCTTACGTGGCCTTTTGCGACGACGACACCTGGTGGGCACCCGGCGCCCTCACCCGCGCGGCCGACCTGCTGGACCACCACCCGCGCGTGGCCGCGCTCAACGCCCGCGTGCTGGTGGGCCCCGAGAACCACACCGACCCCACCTGCGACGCCATGGCCCACAGCCCGGTGGACGCCCGCGGGCTGCCCGGGCCGGCGCTGGTGGGCTTCATGGCCGGCGCGGTGGTGATGCGCACCGAAGCCTTCCGCCAGGCCGGTGGCTACGAGCCGCGCTTCTTCCTCGGCGCCGAAGAAGCGCTGCTGGCCTTCGACCTGCAGGCCCTGGGCTGGGCGCTGTGCTACCGCCACGACGTGGTGACGCACCACCACCCCTCGCCCGCCCGCGACGTGCAGCACCGGCGCGCCAGCCTGATCCGCAACCGGCTGTGGCTGGCCTGGCTGCGACTGCCGTGGCCCATCGCCTGGGACGAGACCCGCAGCGTGCTGCGCGACGCCGCCCGGCAGGGCCTGCGCACCCAGGGCCTGCGCGCCGCCCTCGCCGGCCTGCCCTGGGTGCTGCGCCGCCGCCGCGTGCTGCCGCCCCAAGTGGTGCGCAACTGGTGGCTGGTGCACCGCGGCGTGCCGCTGGCGCCGCCCGCCCCCGTGCGGCGGGTGGTGGCGCAGCGACGGTGATCAGGCCGGCGGCCTGCGCTGCGTGATCGTTCGGTCTTCGTGAACGATGTGCCGCACGCCCTGGCTGTCGCCGGCGGCCAGGAAGTGGCGCAGAAAGGACGGCCGCAGGTCAACCTGCGAAAGCTCGCCCGCACGAAACCACTGGAACTGCAAGCGGGAGCCCGGCGTTCGGACGCCGTCGAGTCCCATGCCGCCCTCCTCGACCCGCTCGAAGGGTGCGCAGCCTGCCAGCGGCGAGCCCGCACGCAGGCTCACCGCGAAGTACATCTCGATGCCGTGATGCGGCCGGTCCCGATAGGTGTAGAGGTTCTCCACGACGGCCAGCAGGCGACCCACGTCCACATCCGTTCCCAACTCTTCGCGCATCTCACGCCGGACGGCGGCCTCGGCCGTTTCGCCCATCTCGACACGACCGCCCGGCAAGGCCCAGAAGGCATCGCCGGCCAGCCTGTGCAGCAGCACGAAGTCAGCATGGCGGAGTACGCCAGCAGCGCGCAGGTTGAAGCGCCAGTCGCTGGCGCTGAATGAGATCATGGGGGCCGTCATCACGTCCGATTCTGGTCGAGTCGGGGGCAACCTTGGCATGGCATCGCTCTGGCGCATCGCCAGCCGTAGGCGTCGTGCATCCCTTTCTCGCTGCTACCCCCCGCCGCCCCACGGGGCGGGTGGTGACGCAAGGGCACCGAAAATGCAGGACACTTTTGCAACATCGGACTTCATCCGGAGGCGCCCATGACCACCGTGCACATCGTGTTGCCTGACCAGCTGGCCCAGGAAGCGCAGCGTGCCGGCTTGTTGACGCCTGCCACGCTCGAACGCTGGCTGCGGGAACAGCTGGACGCACGTCAGATCGAAGGCTTGTTCGCCGCCATGGACAAAATGGCCGCGGTCGAAGAGCCGGCCGTCATGTCGCCTGAGGATTTGGCCGACGAGGTGGCTCGGCTGAAAACTGAAGGAGCTGCATCGCGCCAAGACTGAGCGTTGACCGTGCGCTTGGTCCTCGACACCAACGTGGTGGCATCCGCCATGTTGTGGGGCGGAAGTCCAAAGCTGCTGCTCCAGGCGGCGCGTGAACTTCGGGTGGAGCTCTTCAGCAGCAGCGCCATCCTTGTTGAGCTCGAAGACATCCTGGGTCGCAAGAAGTTCGGGAAGAAGCTCGCTGCGTCGGGCATGAGCCGGGAGCAGCTGGCTGCCGCCTATGCGCGTCTCGCTCCCGCAGTCAGGCCCGTGATGGTGGTCCGCATTGCACCAGACCCCGATGACGACGTGATCATCGGCACCGCGCTGGCAGCGCGGGCAGACGCAGTGGTCACCGGTGACAAGGCCCTGCTGTCGGTCGGTCAGCATCAGGCAGTGCAGATCATCACCGTCGCGCAGGCCCTGGCCTGGCTGGCCGACCCGCCCTCGGCCTGAGCCTCACATCCTCCGATCTTCCGGCCCGCCGGCCAGGCACTTGTCGAACCAGGCGATGGTGTCCAGCAGACCGGTGCGCAGCTCCACCGCGGGCTGCCAGCCCAGCTCTTCGCGGGCCAGGCTGATGTCGGGGCAGCGCTGGCGGGGGTCGTCCTGGGGCAGGGGTTCGAAGACCAGCGGCGAGCGTGAGCCGGTGAGTTCCAGCACCAGGCGGGCGATGTCCAGCATGCTGCGCTCCACCGGGTTGCCGATGTTCACCGG
>NZ_CAXFDV010000402.1:0-2379 GCF_964001545.1 uncultured Aquincola sp. | reverse complement strand
GAAGGCGCTTCGCTGCAGGCGCTGAAGGACGAAGCCCGCCGCGCCCATGCGCTGGACCTGCTGGCCCGCACCGGCCGCCCGATCAAGCAGATCGCGCAGGCGGTGGGCTTCAACAGCGAAAAGAGCTTCGCCCGCGCCTTCCGGGGCTGGGTGGGGCAGTCGCCGAGCGAGTGGCGAAAGGCGGGTCGTTGAGGGCTCAGGTCGTCAGGCTGTGCGTGGGCCGCTGGCCCGCCAGCGCTTGCGCCAGGCTTTCCAGCACCAGCTCGCCCATGGCATGCCGCGTTTCTTCGGTGGCGCTGGCGCGGTGGGCCTGCAGCGTCACGTGATTCATGTCGAACAGGGCCGGCGGCACGTTCGGCTCGTCGACGAATACGTCCAGGCCAGCGCCGGCGATGCGGCGCTCGCGCAGTGCCTGCACCAGGTCGTCTTCACGCACCAGGCGGCCGCGGGCCACGTTCACCAGGACGCCTCGCGGGCCCAGCGCGTCCAGCACCGCGGCATCCACGATGCCCTCGGCCTGGTCGGCGGCGGCGCACAGCACCAGCGCGTCGCTGTCATGGGCCAGCTGCAGCAGCTGCGGCTCAAAGGTCCAGGGCACGTCGGCCATCTCGCGCAGGTCGGTGTAGCGCACCGGGCAGCCGAAGGCCGCCACCCGGGTGGCCACCGCGCGGCCCACGCGGCCCAGGCCCACAATGCCCACCCGCAGGCCGCTGAAGCGGCGCGCCAGCGGCAGGGCGCTGGGCTGCGGCTGCCGCACCCAGGTGCCGGCGCGCACGAAGCGGTCCACCGCGCACAGGTTGCGGCACACCGCCAGCAGCAGCGCCAGGGCCAGGTCGGCCACGTCTTCGGTCAGCGCGCCGAAGGTGCCGGTGACAGGCAGGCCGCGCTGCCGGGCATAGGCCAGGTCCACCGCATCGGTGCCCACGCCGTTGACGGCGACCACTTCCAGCGCGGGCAGCCGTTCCATCAGGCTGCGGCTGATGCCGGTGTGGCCACCGGTGATCACGCCGCGCATCAGCGCGCCGTGGCGGCGGATGTAGTTGTCCGGGTCCGGCTGCTCGAACAGCCGGTGCATGGTGTACAGCGCCTGCAGCCGCTCGTTGATTGCGGGCACCAGGATGGGATTGAGCTGGAGGATGTGGGGCTTCATGTTCATGGGTATGCAAGGGGGTGGCGTCACTCGGGTTCGATGCCGGCGGCCTTGATCACGGCACCCCAGCGCTTGAATTCGGCGGCCTGGAAGCTGGCCAGGTCGGCGGGGCCGGTGACGAAGGGCTCCATGCCGTTCTGCTCGACGAAGCGACGCACGCCTTCGGCGCCCATCGCCTTGCGCATCAACTCGTGCACCCGCTGCACCACCGGCGCCGGCGTGCCGGCGGGCGCGTACACCGCGTTCCAATAGCTGATCTCATAGCCGGGCAGGCCGGCTTCGGCGATGGTGGGCAGCTCGGGCACCAACGGCGAGCGCTGCGGGCTGCTGACGCCCAGGGCCTTGAGCTTGCCGGCCTTGACCTGCGGCAGGCTGGTGGTCAGGTCCACGATCATCATGTCGATCTGCCCGCCCACCAGGTCGATGATGGCCTGCGGGTTGGCCTTGTAGGGCACGTAGTTCAGCTGGGTGTGCGTCATCTGCTGGAACAGCTCGGCCGCCACCCGTGCCGACGAGCTGCCGGCCCCGAAAGTCATCGGCTGCTTCTTCGCGGCCGCGGCCAGTTCGCCCACGTTCTGCGCCTTGACCGACGGATGCGTGACCAGCAGCAGGTAGCCCTTGACCAGCGCGCCCACCGGCGCAAAGTCCTTCACCGCGTCGTAGGCCAGCTTCTTGAAGAGGTGCGGATTGGCCGCCTGCGTGGTGTTGGTGGTGATGAACAGCGTGTAGCCATCGGGCGCCGCGCGGGCCACCGCCTGCGCCGCGATGCCGCCGCTGGCGCCGGCCTTGTTGTCCACGATCACCGGCACCTTGGTGTCGGCGGTGATCTCCTGCGCGATGGCGCGCGCCAGCCCGTCGGTGGTGCTGCCGGCGCTGGAGCCCACCACAAGCGTGATGGGCTTGGCCGGGTAGGTGCTGGCCCGTGCGGCGGGCAGGGCGGCCAGGCACAGCAAGGTGGCGGCCAGCAGGGGGTGTGGGGTCATGGTTTGTCTCCGTGGTGTGCCTGCATGCTAGGAAGCGGCGTCCACCACGGTCAATATTGATCATCAAGATCAACTGCGTAACATCCGGCGTCCACATCACCGCCTGCAGCCCATGTCCACCTGGATCACGATGGAAGAAGCCCGCGCCGCCCTGGGTGTGCGGCCGCAAACGCTGTACGCCTACGTCAGCCGGGGCCGCATTGGCGTGCAGCCCGACCCGCAAGACCCGCGGCGCAGCCTGTACCG
>NZ_CAXFDV010000401.1:0-2346 GCF_964001545.1 uncultured Aquincola sp. | reverse complement strand
GGCCGCGAGTTCGCCGAAGGCACGCTGATCCGCCTGGGCTATGCCTGGGAGATGCTGGCCAAGCCGCGTGTGGCACCGCCCACCACGCCGGAGCTGTAAGGCCGGGGCACCGGCTGATTGGGGGGGTTGGCTGTCTTGGCGGTGTCAAACCACCGTCACACAGCCTTCCTAGCATGCCTGCAGGCCGGGCCCCTTGGGGGGCCCGATCCCATTCATGCTTGCCCACCTCAGTCACATGTCCCAAACCACTTCGATCCTGTCGCGCCGCAAGGCTCTGCAAATGCTGGCCGGCGTGCCGATGCTGCCGCTCAGCGGCGTGGCCCTCGGCGGCCTGCTGGCGGGCTGCAACGACGACGATCCGGTCCTGCAGTTCAAGTCGGCCACCTTCTCGTCGATGCCGGCGCCTTCGCTGGCCAACGCGGCCGCCATGGCCACCACCACCACCAGCTCGGTGATGACGGTGACCTACGAGGACAACAGCACCCAGGCCTTCGCGCTGGCCTACCAGCCGTTCTTCATGACCGGCGACCAGGTGCCCGATGGCAAGGGCGGCACGGTGCTGGCCGGTGGCTACGTGGACATCAACAACAAGCCCATCATCGACGCTTCGGTGGCGGGCAAGGAACGCCAGTTCTTCTCCGACTGCCCGGACGGCAGCTCGCTGCTGTCGCTGCCCAGCACCACCGTCTCGGGCATCAAGGGCAAGGCCGTGTTCGCGGTGGTGCAGTTCGAGTACACCAGCCGCAACCAGGCCGGTGCCAGCACCTACGGTACGCTGCCGTCGCCGATCGCGGTGCTGACGCTGGACCAGGACCAGGACACCGGCAAGCTGACGCTGGTCAAGTACCACAACGTGGACATGTCCTCGGCCCACGGCCTGTGGATCACCTGCGGCGCCAGCCTGTCGCCCTGGGGCACCCACCTGTCGAGCGAAGAGTACGAGCCCGACGCCTTCACCGCCAGCACCAGCGCGCAGTTCAAGGCCTTCAGCAAGAACGTGTTCGGCGACGAGACCAAGGCCAACCCCTACCACTACGGCCACCTGCCCGAAGTGACCGTGAACGCCGACGGCACCGGCACCGTCAAGAAGCACTACTGCCTGGGCCGCATCAGCCATGAGCTGATCCAGGTGATGCCCGACCAGCGCACCGCGCTGATGGGCGACGACTACACCAACGGTGGCCTGTTCATGTTCGTGGCCGACAAGGAAAAGGACCTGTCCGCCGGCTCGCTGTACGTGGCCAAGGTGGGCGCCGGCTTCTCGCTGGACGTCAATGCCGCGGGCGCGCCGCTGACCTGGATCAAGCTGGGCCAGGCCACCAGCGCCGAGATCGAGCAGCTGGCCAACACGCTCAAGCCCACCGACATCATGGACGTGCGCTTCGCCGACCCGGCCGACGCCACCTTCACCAAGATCTTCGTGGACGGCGTGGCCAACTGGGTCAAGCTCAAGCCCGGCATGGAAAAGGCCGCCGCGTTCCTGGAAACGCACCGCTACGCCTGCCTGATGGGCGGCAGCATGGCCTTCACCAAGATGGAAGGCACCACCGTCAACGCCAAGGACAAGGTGGCCTACTCGGCCCTGGCCAACATCCAGGACTCGATGGTGCGCAACGGCAAGGGCTGGCAGGAGTCGAACGGCGTGTCGCTGGCGGCGCAGCTCAAGGCGGGCGGCATCCTGGCCCACACGATGACCGGCGGCCAGAAGGACACGGCCGGCGCCGCCATCAACAGCGAATGGGTGCCCGCCAGCACCAAGGCGCTGCTGCTGGGTGAAGACATCGCGGCCGATGCGCTGGGCAACACCGCCAACCCGGACAAGATCGCCAGCCCCGACAACCTGAAGTTCTCGGAAAAGCTGCGCACCCTCTTCATCGGCGAAGACAGCGGCAACCACGTCAACAACTTCCTGTGGGCCTACAACGTCGACACCAAGCAGCTGTCGCGCATCCTGTCGACGCCGGCGGGCGCCGAATCCACCGGCCTGCATGCGGTGGACGAGATCAACGGCTGGACCTACATCATGAGCAACTTCCAGCACCCCGGTGACTGGACCAGCCTGCATGCCAAGGTGCAGGCCACGCTCGATCCGCTGATCAAGGCCAACTACAAGGACCGCTTCGGTGCCGCGGTGGGCTACCTGACGGCCACGCCCACCTCGATCAAGCTCAGCAAGCAGGGCTGATGTCCCGCGCCCGGCCGGCCCTGGGAAGGGCCGCCGGGCTCACTCCGGCTGGCCGAAGGTGTCGACGAAGCTGAAGTACAGCGACACGTAGAAGGCCACGGTGAACATCAGCGCCGCCGGCATCGCGGCCACGCCCACCAGCTGGCGGGCGCCGATCAGCG
>NZ_CAXFDV010000400.1:0-2132 GCF_964001545.1 uncultured Aquincola sp. | reverse complement strand
TGCTGTTGCAGGTGCGGCGCCAGGGCGGCCACCCCGCAGCGGCCGCGCTGGTGCAGGCCCTGGGCTGGCTGGCGCTGCCCGTGGTGGCCCTGGACTTCGACACGGCGCGGGCCGCAGGCGCCTGGCCTTGGCCAGCCCTGGCTGGCGCCTTCGTCGCGCTGCTGCTGGCTTCTGCCGGCACCCTGCGCGCCGCGAGGGTGCCGGCCTGGCCAGCCTGGCGACTGGCCGTGCATGCGGCGCTGCTGGCGGGCTTGATGGCCGGCGCCAACCTGGCCGTGCTGCAGGCCGCACAGCCGCCAGCGCCTGCCGGCAGCTGGCAGGCCGGCGCCGACCGGCTCACCGGCCTGCCACTCGCGCTGGCCCTGGGCGCTGCGCCGCTGGTGGCCGGGCTGCTGGGCCTGGCGCAGGCGCTGGCCTGGCGCGTGGTGCAGCTGCACGACCGGGCACGGGTGCAGCGCCATGAAGCCGCCCTCACCCACCCCCTGACCGCGCTGCCCAATCGCCAGGCGTTTGAACACCGGCTGCAAGCCGCGGCGATGCGGGCCGACCGCGACGGCCAGCGCCTGGCCGTCATGTGCATCAACGTGGACGGCCTGAAGACCATCAACGAGTCGTTCGGGCCGTCGGCGGGCGATGCGCTGCTGTGCGGCGTCGCGCGCCGCCTGCAGCGCCTGGCCGGGCCCAACGACCTGGTGGCCCATGCCGCCGGCGACGAGTTCCTGCTGCTGCTCGGGGGCAACCCCGACCGTGAAACCGCCGCCCGCATGGCCGGCCATGCGATCGAGCGGCTGAGCGACGTGCTGCTGCTGGAAGCGCGCGAGGTGGCGGCCTCCTGCTCCATCGGCGTGGCCATGTATCCGCTGGACGGTGCCATGGCCTCGCTGGTCACGCAGGCCAGTGCCGCGGTGCGCTGCGCCAAGCAGAACGGCCGCGCCAGCTACTGCTTCTTCGAAAGCCACATGACCGAAAGCAGCCGCGACCAGACCGAGCTGCTGCGCGACCTGCGCCGCGCGCTGGCGCAGCAGCAGCTGACGCTGATGTACCAGCCCAAGGTGAATGCCCTGGACGGCCGCATCACCGGCGCCGAGGCCTTGCTGCGCTGGCAGCATCCCACGCGTGGCTGGGTGCCGCCGGTGGTCTTCGTGCCGCTGGCCGAGCGCGCGGGGCTGATCGGCGCGCTGGGCGACTGGGTGATCGAAGAAGCCTGCCGGCAGATGCAGCGCTGGTTGCAGGAAGGCCTGCGCCTGCCGGTGTCGATCAACCTTTCGGTGCACCAGCTTCGCCAGCCCGACCTGGCCCGGCGCATCTCGCAGGCCCTGCAGCGCCACCAGGTGCCGCCGGGCCTGCTCACCTGCGAGATCACCGAATCCTCGGCGATGGAAGACACCGGCATCACCCGCACCCTGGTCGACGAACTGGCGGCCGCCCAGGTGCCGCTGGCCATCGACGACTTCGGCACCGGCTACTCCAGCCTGGGCTACCTGCGCCGGCTGCCGGTGTCCGAGCTCAAGATCGACCGCAGCTTCGTGCTCGACCTGGCCACCAGCGAAGACGCCTGCGCCATCGTGGACGCGGTGATCCGCATGGCCCATGCGCTGAGCCTGACGGTGGTGGCCGAAGGCGTGGAAACCGAGGCCCAGCGCCGCCTGCTGGTGCGGCTGGGCTGCGACGAACTGCAGGGCTACCTGTTCGCCAAGCCGATGACGCCGCGGCTGCTGGCCACCTGGGCGCGTGAGCCGGCTGCGCCGCCCGCCCCTGCCGCGCCCACCGTGCCGCCGCCGGCATTGTCGCGGCTGGCTGGTACGCACTTTGCTTGATAGAACCCGACACCTGACTGGTGTCTGTCTATCTCCTCAGCAGGGCACAGGAGCCCGTTTTGTCCAACCTCCCGGTTTCCCCGGGAGGTTTTTTTTCGTCCGCCCATGCCTGCCTTGGTGCACGCATGCACCAGACCGGCGCGCCGCTCAGTGGTTTTCGCGGGCGTGGTTGATGGTGTACTTGGGGATCTCGATCGTCAGCGGCGTGGCGGCGACGATGGCCTGACAGCTCAGGCGCGACTGCGGCTCCAGGCCCCAGGCGCGGTCCAGCAGGTCTTCTTCGCTTTCGTCCAGCTCGCCCAGCGAATCGAAGCC
>NZ_CAXFDV010000399.1:0-6652 GCF_964001545.1 uncultured Aquincola sp. | reverse complement strand
CTGCGGGTCGCGGCCGAAGGCATCGGCGTACAGCGCCGAAGCCTGCGCATCGCCCTCGCCCTTGATCTTCTGCGCGTCGCGGTAGGCCTCGGCGATGATCACCTCGCGCTGGCGGTCGGCGTCGGCGCGGATCTTCTCGCCATCGGCGGCGCCCTGCGACCGCAGCTCGTTGGCCACCTGCTTGCGTTCCGATTCCATGCGGCGGTAGACGGCGTCGGTGATGTCGGCCACGAAGTCCACGCGCTTGACGCGCACGTCCACGATCTCGATGCCGAAGGCCTTGCTTTCGTCGGCCAGGCGCTCACGCACCGCCTGCATCACCTGCTCACGCTCGGTGGCCAGCACGCCGCGCACGGTGCGCCGCGTGACCACCTCGTTGAAGGCGGCCTGCACCACCGGCGCCAGCCGGCTTTCCAGGTTGCGGATGTCGACGCCGCTGTTGCGGATGAACTGGCGCGGCTCGACGATGCGCCACTTCACCAGCCAGTCGATCACCACGCTCTTTTTCTCGGCGGTGAAGATGGGGCGGGTCTCGGGGCTGTCCAGCGTCTGCACGCGCTTGTCCAGGAACACGACGTTCTGGAACGGCGGCGGCAGCTTGAACTTCAGGCCCGGCTCGGTGATGACTTCCTTGATCTCACCCAGCGCATACACCACCGCCACCTGGCGCTGGTCGACGATGAAGAGCGTGGAGCTGGCGAGCATCAGCAGGATGAGCGCGCCAGCGACGATGGCTCCGATACGGTTCATTGTTGTTGTCTCCTGCGATCAGCGGACTTCGCGGTCACGGCTGCGCTGGTTCTCGCGCGAGCGCGAATCGGCGGTCGAAGCGCCGGTCGGCACCCCGTCCATCGGCGTGGTGGGCGTGGCCACGCCGGTGTTGCCGGTGGAGGCGGGCGCCGCGGCGCCGCTTTGCTGGATCAGCTTGTCCAGCGGCAGGTACAGCAGGTTGGAGCCGTTGCGGCTGTCCACCATCACCTTGCTGACGTTGCTGTAGACCTGCTGCATGGTCTCGAGGTAGAGGCGGTCACGGGTGACGGCCGGTGCCTTCTGGTACTCGGCCAGCACCGAGCGGAAGCGCTGCGCATCACCTTCGCCCTGCGCGGTGACGCGGGCCTTGTAGCCTTCAGCCTCTTCGCGCAGTCGCGCGGCCGTGCCTTGCGCCTTCGGGATCACGTCGCTGGCGTAGGCCTGGCCTTCGTTCTTGAAGCGGTCGCGGTCGGCACCGGCCTTGACCGCGTCGTTGAACGCGGCCTGCACCTGCTCGGGCACCTGCACGTTCTGCACGTTGACGTTGGCCACGATGATGCCGGCCTTCAGCCGGTCGAGCTGCGCCTGCACCGACTTGGCCAGGTCGGTGGCGATGGCGTCGCGCTGCTCGTACAGCACCTGGTCGATGCGGCTGCGGCCGACGATCTCGCGCACCGCCGATTCGGCGGCCTGCACCACGGCTTCGTCGGGGTTGCGGTTCTCGAACAGGAACTCGCGCGCGTCCTTCAGCCGGTACTGCACGGTGAAGCGGATGTCGACGATGTTCTCGTCTTCGGTGAGCATCGACGAATCGCGCAGGCCGGTGGCCTGCACCACCGTGTTGCGGCCCACTTCCACCGAGCGCAGCTGCGTCACCGGCACGGTTTCATGCGCCTGGAACGGGTACGGGAAGCGCCACTGGAAGCCGGCCTCGGCGGTGTAGGCATAACGGCCGAAGGACGTGACCACCGCCTGGTGGCCTTCCTGCACGATGAAAAAGCCGCTGGCCAGCCACACCAGCACCACCACCACGCCGATCAGGCCGACGCCGATGCCGGCGCTCTTCATGTCGGGGCGGAACTGCGGGCCGCCGCCATCGCCGGGGCCGCGGTTGTTGTTGCCACCGCCGCCCTGCTTGCCGCCCAACAGGCCGCTGAGCTTGCGGTTGAAGTCGCGCCAGAGTTCGTCGAGGTCGGGCGGGCCGTCGTTGCGGCCGTTGTTGAGCACCAGCGTGTCGCTGGCGGCACCGCGGCGCCGCGGCCAGGCGGATCGAACCAGGCCGGCCAGGAGCGCACGGCTGGCCTGGGCCACGGCCGACAGGCTGGAACGCTCGGGGTACGAATGGCGCATGTTCATGCTTGCATGGATCGGGTGACGGGAGCCTCGTCGGCTTCCGGAGAGGGCGGCTCGTCAGAGCCGGTGGGGCGGTCTTGGTCGTCGGCGTCGGCCGCTGGTGCGGCCCACGCGTCGGCCGTGCCGGCAGCCGCGCCGGCGATGGCCTCGCGCAGCGCATCCAGCCCGGTGCCTTCGATGGCACTGAGGAAGATGCGCGGCACCCGCAGGCCCGGCGCACGCTCGACCGCATCGACCAGCACGCGCGGGCGGCTGGCGTCGTCCAGCCGGTCGAGCTTGTTGTAGACCAGGATCTGCGGAATGCGTTCAGCGCCGATCTCGGCCAGCACGCGGTCCACCTCGTCCATCTGCTCGGCCAGCAGCGGGCTGGAAGCATCGACCACGTGCAGCAGCAGGTCGGCCTCGGCCGCCTCCTGCAGCGTGGCGCGGAAGGCCTCGACCAGCTTGTGCGGCAGGTCGCGGATGAAGCCGACGGTGTCGGACAGCGAGACCGTGCCGCCCAGCTGCTGCAGGTACAGCTGCCGCGTGGTGGTGTCCAGCGTGGCGAAGAGCTGGTCGGCCGCATAGGTGCGCGCCTTGACCAGCGCGTTGAACAGCGTGGACTTGCCGGCGTTGGTGTAGCCCACCAGCGAGACGCGGAAGGTGCCGCTCTTGTCGCGCGCGCGGCGCTGGGTGCCGCGCTGGCGCTGCACCTTCTCGAGCCGCTGCTTCACGGTCTTGATGCGCTCGCCGATCATCCGGCGGTCGAGTTCGATCTGGGCCTCGCCCGGGCCGCCGCGGGTGCCGATGCCACCCTGCTGGCGCTCCAGGTGGCTCCAGCGGCGCACCAGCCGGGTGGCCACGTACTGCAGCCGGGCCAGCTCGACCTGCAGCTTGCCCTCGTGGCTCTGCGCCCGCTGGGCGAAGATCTCGAGGATGAGCGCGGTACGGTCGGCCACCTGCACGCCGATGTGGCGTTCCAGGTTGCGCTGCTGCGCGGGGCTGAGGGCCTGATCGAAGATCACGCCGGTGGCGCGGTGTTGCAGCACCAGGGCCTTGATCTCGTCGGCCTTTCCGCTGCCGACGAAGAGCGCGGCGTCGGGGGCCTTGCGGCGCGCGATCAGGCGCGCCACGGCCACGTCGCCTGCCGACTCCGCCAGCAGGGCGAGTTCGTCCAGCGTGGGGTCGAAGGAAGACGACGGGCCGAGGTCGACACCGACCAGCACCGCGCGGGCACCATCGGCCGCCGGCGCGCCGGACGGAAAGACGTCAGAACTCAAGGCAGGGACTGCCAGCTCGGCCGTCAGGCCGCATCACCGGGTTCTTGCGCGTGGAAATTGACCGCGCGGCCCGGGACCACCGTGGAAATGGCGTGCTTGTAGACCATCTGGGTCACGGTGTTGCGCAGCAGAACGACGTACTGGTCGAAGGATTCGATATGGCCCTGCAGCTTGATGCCATTGACCAGGTAGATCGACACCGGAACATGTTCCTTGCGCAGCAGGTTCAGAAATGGGTCTTGTAGCAATTGCCCTTTATTACTCACGACATTCTCCGTGTCTGTTTCAGATGCGTGCCACGTTAGCACAGGGTTGCCCCTAGTGGCAGGCTGGCGGCGGGACAACCTTTCCCGCCTCTTCAAGCCTTAGGAGGCCTTGTCGTCGAAAGGGTTCCGCGACGATTTCATTTCTATCCGCAAAGGCGTGCCGGTGAGCTTGAAATGATCGCGGATGCGGCCTTCCAGGAAGCGTTTGTAGGCGTCGGTGACGTGTTCCAGCGAATTTCCGTGGACGACCACCACCGGGGGATTCATGCCCCCCTGGTGCGCATATCGCAGCTTGGGCCGGAAATGACCGGCACGCTTGGGCGCCTGGTGTTCCACCGCCTCATGCACCAGGCGCGTGAGCACCGGCGTGGTCATCTTGACGGTGGCCGAGGCATGGGCGTCGGCGATCGTCTTCCACAGCGGGCCCAGGCCCTGGCGCTTGAGCGCCGAGATGTGCACGATGGGCGCGAACTTCAGGAAGGCCAGGCGGCTGACGATCGATCGCTCCAGCAGCTCGCGCTGGTAGCTGTCCACCGCGTCCCACTTGTTGACGGCCAGCACCACCGCACGCCCGGCATCCAGGATGTAGCCGGCGATGTGGGCGTCCTGCTCGCTCACGCCCTGTGTGGCGTCCAGCAGCAGCACCACCACGTTGGCATGGTCGATGGCCTGCAGCGTCTTGACCACCGAAAACTTCTCGATCGCCTCGAACACCTTGCCCTTGCGGCGCAGGCCGGCGGTGTCGATCAGCTCGAAGCGCTTGCCGTTGCGCTCGAAGGGCACGTGGATGGCGTCGCGCGTGGTGCCCGGCATGTCGAAGGCGATCAGCCGCTCTTCGCCCAGCCAGGTGTTGATCAGCGTGCTCTTGCCCACGTTGGGGCGGCCGGCCACCGCCAGGCGGATCGGGCGGTCTTCGCCATCGGCGGCTTCGTCCTCGTCCTCGGGCCAGGTGAAGCTGTCGAGCACGGCTTCCACCAGGCTGCGGATGCCCTGCCCGTGCGCGGCGCTGATCGGATGCGGCTCGCCCATGCCCAGCTCGAAGAACTCGGCCAGCATCGGCGATTCGGCCATGCCCTCGGCCTTGTTGATCGCGATGAACACGCGCTTGTTGGCCGCGCGCAGGTAGCGGGCAATGTCCGCGTCCTGGCCCGACAGGCCCGAGCGGATGTCCAGCACGAAGATGACGGCATCGGCCTCGGCCACCGCCTGCTTGGTCTGCTTGGCCATCTCGGCCACCACGCCGGTGGGCTTGTCGGGCTCGAAGCCGCCGGTGTCGATGACGATGAACTCGCGGCTGCCCAGCCGCGCGTCGCCGTAATGGCGGTCGCGTGTCAGGCCGGCAAAGTCCGCGACGATGGCGTCGCGGCTCTTGGTGATGCGGTTGAAGAGCGTGCTCTTGCCGACGTTGGGGCGGCCCACCAGGGCCACGACCGGTTTCATGTGTGCTGCCTGTTCGCTGTCATTCCGGCCGGAACGCGAACACGCCGCCATTGCGGGTGGTCACGATCACGGTGTTGCCCCACCGCACCGGCGCACCCACCACGGCCGAGCCGTCGGTGGGCAGGCGCAGCAAGGTGTTGCCATTGGCGCGGTCGAGGAAGTGCACCTGGCCTTCGGCGTCGCCGAAGATCACGGTGCGGCCCACCACCAGCGCACCGCTGAGCTGGCGGTACAGCAGCCGCTCGCTGGTCCAGGCCACGTCGCCGTTGGCGGCGCGCCAGGCGGTGATGCGGTCGCTGGCATCGGCGCCCACCACCAGTTCGGTGTCGCCGCCCACGGCCTGCACGCCGCCGACGTTCTTGCTCCACTGCAGCGTGCCGCGCTCGGCATTCACGCAGCCGGCGGCCGACTGGAAGGCGCGCATGCACACGGTGTCGCCCAGGCGCACCGGCGGGCCGATCAGGTCGGCCAGGCGCTCCACCTCGTTGGTGCCGCGCGGGGTGGCCACGGCCACGTCCCAGCGGGTGCTGCCGCGCAGCGGATCGAGGCCCACCAGGCGCGGGCCCTGGCCCACCAGCAAGGTGTCCTTGAAGGCCGACAGCACGCTGGCCTGCGACAGCGTCAGCGCATCACCCGGGCGCTGGAAGCGCCACAGCGGCTTGCCGTCGAGCGCGTCGAAGGCGTTGACGATGCGGTCCACGCCCATCACGAACACCCGCTCGCCGGCCACCAGCGGCGGCGTGGCCACGCGGGCATTGAGGCGGGTGCGCCACTTGACGGCGCCACGCTCCATCACCACCAGTTCGTTGTCGCGGGTGACGACGGCGGCCATGCGGCCATCGGTGCCGACGCCGGCCACGATGGGTGCGCCGGCATTGCCGCGCCAGAGCTCGGCGCCGGTGTCGGCCTGCAGCGTGACCACGTTGCCGTTGCCCGAGGCCAGCGTCAGCTCGCCCTCGCGCACGGTGGGCACCATCGGGAAATCCAGCTTGTCCAGCCGCGTGCTCCAGACCTGGCGGCCGGCGATCTGCGGCGAGTAGCTTTCGAGTGCGGTGGGCTTGGGCTTGTCGGTGGACGAGCAGCCGGCGGCCAGCGCCGCCACCAGGGCCAGGGCGCCGAAGCGCAGCAACGATGAACGCGCGCGCATCACTTGGCCACCTCGCTGGCCGCGGGCGCGGCGCCCAGGGCGGTGAGCTTGGCTTCCACCAGCTGCCGGTATTCGAGCTTGCTGTCCATCGTCTTCCAGGCGGTCTGGTAGGCGGCCTTGGCCTCGTCCTTCTTGCCTTGCGCCATCAGCACGTCGCCGCGGCGGTCGGCCACCAGCGCCTCGAAGCCGGCAGCCTTGGCGCCGTCCAGCTGGCGCAGCGCCTCGTCGTACTGCTTCTTGTCCAGCAGCAGGCCGGCCAGCCGCAGCCTGGCCACGGTGCGGTATTCGTCTTCACTGGCGTTGTCGGCCACCCAGCCCAGCGTGGCGGCGGCTTCGTCGGCCCGGCCCTTGCCGAACTGGGCTTGTGCCGCCAGCAGGCCGCCCTGGCCCGCGTAGGCGGTGCGCGGGTAGTTGCTCTTCAAGTCGCCGAACACCTG
>NZ_CAXFDV010000398.1:0-2632 GCF_964001545.1 uncultured Aquincola sp. | reverse complement strand
TGCACCAGGAAGTCGAGCAGATGCTCGAGCAGAACCCCTTCCTGGAAACCGAGGAAGAGCATGTGCCGGCCTTCGAGCAATCGCTCGAGCGCCCGGCCGCCAGCAGCAGCGCCGACGACGGCGACTACACCGGCAGCAGCAGCACCGAAACCGGCGCCGCCGCCGACGGTGACGGCGCCGAGGCGCCCGGCGTCGACAGCGCCGACTTCGGCACCACCGAGCGCGACGACTGGGAAAACGGCACCGAGCGCGACGACTTCGACGGCATCCGCGAAACGCCCTCGGCCAGCAGCAGCAGCCACAACGACAGCGACGACTTCGAGCCGCAGGAGCGCGGCGGCGGCGGCATCACGCTGCAGGAGCATCTGCGCGCGCAGATGGCCGGCATGCGGCTGGAGCCGGCCGACGCCGCCGCGCTGCATGTGCTCATCGAATCGCTGAACGAAGACGGCTACCTGGCCGACCCGCTGTCCGAGATCGCGGCCCAGCTGGCCGGCGATGCCGACCTGGAGCAGCAGGAAGAGCTGCTGGAGCGGCTGCAATGCGCGCTCAAGTGGCTGCAAAGCCTGGAGCCGCTGGGCGTGGGCGCGCGCGACCTGCCCGAATGCCTGGTGCTGCAGCTCAAGGCGCTGCCGCGCAGCGAGGCACAGGCGGTGGCCATCATCGTGTGCAAGCAGCACCTGGAGCTGCTGGCCCGCCGCGACCTGAAGAAGCTGATCGCCGCCACCGGCGCCGACGAGGAGCTGCTGAAGGCCGCGCAGGAACTGATCCGCCGTTGCGAGCCCAAGCCCGGCCGGCCCTTCGCGCGGGCCGAGGCCAACATCATCATTCCGGACGTGATCGTGCAGCGCAACGGCCGCGGCTGGAAGGTGGTGCTCAACCCCGACGTGATGCCCAAGCTGCGCATCAACGACCTGTATGCGCAGGCCATCCGCGGCAACCGCGGCCAGAACGGCAACGGCGCGCTGGGCGCGCGGCTGCAGGAAGCGCGCTGGTTCATGAAGAACATCCAGCAGCGCTTCGACACCATCCTGCGGGTGTCCAGCGCCATCGTCGAGCGGCAGAAGAACTTCTTCACCCATGGCGAGATCGCGATGAAGCCGCTGGTGCTGCGCGAGATCGCCGACGAGCTGGGCCTGCACGAGTCCACCATCTCGCGCGTGACCACCGCCAAGTACATGGCCACGATGTTCGGCACCTTCGAGCTGAAGTACTTCTTCGGCTCGTCGCTCAACACCGATGCCGGCGGCAATGCCTCCAGCACCGCGGTGCGTGCGCTCATCAAGCAGCTGGTGGCGGCCGAGGACGCGGCCAAGCCGCTGTCGGACAGCCAGCTCAGCCAGATGCTGGAAGAACAAGGCATCCAGGTGGCGCGCCGCACCGTCGCCAAGTACCGTGAAGCCCTGAAGATCGCGCCGGCCAACCTGCGCAAGGCGATGTAGATGCCCCAGATTGCCCTGTTCCTGCCTTGCGCCGCCGGCGTCGAGGACCTGCTGGCCGAAGAGTGCCGGCGCCTGCTGGGCGACAAGGCCCGCATCAACACCAGCCGTGGCGGCGCCACCGTGTGGGGCGATGAGCGCGCCGCCATGCGCCTGAACCTGGGCTGCCGCCTGGCGCAGCGCGTGCTGTGGCCGGTGGCCCATGGGTCCTACCACGACGAGCATGAGCTGTACGAGCTGGCGCGCACCGTGCGCTGGGGCGAGTGGATCACGCCGCGGCAGACGCTGCGGGTGGACAGCACCGCCCAACGCTCGCCGCTGCGCAGCCTGAACTTCGCCAACCTGCGCATCAAGGACGCGGTGTGCGACGACCTTCGCGAAGCCACCGGCGAACGCCCCAGCGTCGATACCCGCTGGCCCGACCTGCCGCTGGCGCTGCACCTCACTGCCACCCATGCCACGCTGTACGTGGACCTGTCGGGCGAAGCCTTGTTCAAGCGCGGCTGGCGTGAAGCCAAGGGCGAGGCGCCGCTGAAGGAAACCCTGGCCGCCGCGATGCTGGCCGCCGCCGGCTGGCAGGGCCGGGCCGAGGACGGCCCGCTGTTCGACCCCTGCTGCGGCGCCGGCACCATCGCCATCGAGGCGGCGCAGATCGCCTGCGGCATCGCGCCGGGGCTGCAGCGCCGCTTCGCGTTCGAGAAGCTGCTGCCCTTCCGCCCGCACCTGAACGCCTGGCGGCAGATGCTCAGCGACGCCGAGGCCGCGGTGCATGCGCCACAGGTGCCCATCTTCGCGGGCGACGTGTCCTTCCGCATGACCGACTTCGCCACCCGCAATGCCGAGCGGGCGGGCGTGCTGCATGCGATCGACTTCAAGACCGCCGATGCGCTGCAGCGGCCCGCGCCGGCCGAAGGCGGCGTGCTGATGATGAACCCGCCTTATGGCGAGCGCATCGATGCCAAGGGCACCGGCCAGGGCGCAGGCCAGGCCTTCGAGGGCGGCGGCAGCCCGGCCGAGTTCTATGCCAAGCTGGCCGCCCACTGGAAGCGCCAGTTCCCGGGCTGGACGGCCTGGGTGCTGAGCCCCGACATGAAGCTGCCGTCGATGATGCGGCTGAAGGAAAGCCGCCGCGTGCCGATGTGGAACGGGCCGATCGAATGCCGGCTGTTCCGGTTCGATCTGGTGGCGGGGTC
>NZ_CAXFDV010000397.1:0-1622 GCF_964001545.1 uncultured Aquincola sp. | reverse complement strand
TTCTACCGCACCGGCGACGCGGTGCGCTGGGTGGACCCCGAGCGGCCGCAGGCAGGTCTCTTTTTCGACGGCCGCATTGCCGAGGACTTCAAGCTCGACACCGGCACTTTCGTCAGCGTGGGGCCGCTGCGCGCCCGCATCGTGGCCGAAGGCGCGCCCTGCGTGCAGGACGTGGTGGTGGCGGGCATGAACCGGTCGGACATCGGCGTGCTCATCCTGCCGCGGCTGGACGAATGCCGGCGCCTGGCCGGCGCCGGGCCCGAGCTTCCGGTGCCCGAGCTGCTGCACCACCCGGCGGTGCGCGCGTTCTTCCAGGGCCTGACCGACCGCCTGTGGGCGGCCGGCACCGGCAGCGCCAACCGCGTGGCCCGGCTGCATGTGCTGGCCGAGCCGCCCTCGCTGGACCGCGGCGAGGTCACCGACAAGGGCTCCATCAACCAGCGCGCCGTGCTCACCCACCGCGCCGCGCTGGTGGAAGCCATGTACGAGGGCAGCAGCAGCGACCCCTTCCTGTTCCTGCCGCGCCGCTGAAGCCGGCGCACTTTTCCGGAGACTTTTCCATGCAGATCCAAGGACAAGCCGCGCTGGTGACCGGCGGCGGCTCCGGCCTGGGCGCCGAGACCGCCCGTGAACTGGCCCGACGTGGCGCCAAGGTGGCGGTGCTGGACGTGCGCCGCGAGGCCGCGCAGCGTGTGGCCGACGAGATCAATGCCGCCGGTGGCCAGGCGCTGGCGCTGGCCTGCGACATCACCTCGCCCACCGACGCGGAAGCGGCAATTGCCGCCGCCGCCGAAGCCCATGGCCCGGCGCGGCTGCTGCTCAACATCGCCGGCATCGGCACCGCGCGCCGCCTGGTGGGCAAGGACGGCACGCCGATGCCGCTGGAAGACTTCCGCCGCGTGATCGAGGTCAACCTGGTCGGCACCTTCAACATGACCCGGCTGGCCGCAGCCGCGATGCTCAAGCTGCCGGCGCTGGACGACGGCGGCACCGGCGAGCGGGGCGTGATCGTCTGCACCGCCTCGGTGGCGGCCTTCGACGGGCAGGTGGGGCAGGAGGCCTATGCCGCCTCCAAGGGCGGTGTGGCCGCGATGACGCTGCCGCTGGCGCGCGACCTGGCGCAGTTCGGCGTGCGTGCAGTCACCATCGCGCCGGGCCTGTTCCACACCCCGCTGATGGACGAGCTGCCGCAGACGGTGCAGGACTCGCTGGCCGCCAGCATCCCGTTCCCCAAGCGCCTGGGCCGCCCCAGCGAATTCGCGGCCCTGGCTGCCTCCATCATCGAGAACACCGCGCTCAATGGCGAGGTGATCCGCCTCGACGGCGCCCTGCGCATGGCAGCGAGATGACCCACCCCCGGAGCGGCTGACGCCGCTCCCCCTCCAGGGGGCGCCACCCGCAGACCGCCAGAGCCGGATCTGCGGTGGCTGCTGGATCAAGCCGGCGCCTGTGCCGGGCGTCTGTGCCGTGCATGAGTGAGGCTCGTTGATGTTGAGTTATTCGCCCCCGCTGCGCGAGATGCGCTTCGTCATCGACGAGGTGCTGCAGGCACCGGCCGCCTGGGCGGCGACGCCGGCGCATGCCGACCTCGATGCGGACACCGCCGCCGCGGTGCTGGAAGA
>NZ_CAXFDV010000396.1:0-4747 GCF_964001545.1 uncultured Aquincola sp. | reverse complement strand
GTTGGCGTTCTGCCATTCGTCGATGCAGGCGGTGTTGAAGCCCAGCTGCGCCGCGCGGATGGCCGCGATGTAGCCGCCAGGGCCGCCGCCGATCACGACGACGTCGAAAGTCTTGTTTGCCATGGTCGGGTCAGATCTCGAACAGCAGGCGCGCGGGATCTTCCAGCGCTTCCTTCATGGTCACCAGGCCCAGCACGGCTTCGCGGCCGTCGATGATGCGGTGGTCGTAGCTCATCGCCAGGTAGTTCATCGGGCGCACCACGATCTGGCCGTTTTCCACCACGGCACGGTCCTTGGTGGCGTGCACGCCCAGGATCGCGCTTTGCGGCGGGTTGATGATGGGCGTGGACAGCATGGAGCCGAAGGTGCCGCCGTTGCTGATCGAGAAGGTGCCGCCGGTCAGATCGTCGAGCGACAGCTTGCCGTCACGCGCCTTCTGGCCGAACTCGGCGATCTTCTTTTCGATGTCGGCAAAGCTCATCTGGTCGGCATTGCGCAGGATGGGCACCACCAGCCCACGCGGCGAGCCCACCGCGATGCCGATGTCGAAGTAGCCGTGGTAGACGATGTCGGTGCCGTCGACCGAAGCGTTGATCACCGGGTACTTCTTGAGCGCCGCGACCGCCGCCTTCACGAAGAAGCTCATGAAGCCCAGCTTGACGCCGTGCTCCTTCTCGAACTTCTCCTGGAACTTCTTGCGCATCTCCATCACCGGGGCCATGTTGACCTCGTTGAAGGTGGTCAGGATGGCGTTGGTGGCCTGCGATTGCAGCAGGCGCTCGGCCACGCGGGCGCGCAGGCGGCTCATCGGCACGCGCTGCTCCGGGCGGTCGCCCAGGTTCTGCACGACGGCCGGTGCGGGCACCGGCGGCAGCGGCTTGGCGGCCGGGGCCGCGGCAGGTGCGGGGGCGGCCTTGGCGGCCGGCGCGGCAGCGCCAGCGGCCACGGCACCCAGCACGTCGCCCTTGGTCACGCGGCCGTCCTTGCCGGTGCCGGCCACGCTGCCCACCGACAGGTTGTTGTCGGCCAGCAGCTTGGCGGCGGCGGGCATGGCCACGTCGCTCTTGCTGCCACCGGCCGCGGGTGCGGCGGCGGCTGCCGGAGCGGGTGCGGCGGCCGGGGCGGCAGCCGGTGCCGGGGCGGCGGCGGGCGCCGCAGCGCCGGCCACGCCTTCGGTGTCGATCTTGGCGATGACTTCGTCGCTGGCGACGGTGGCACCGTCGGTCTTGATGAACTCGGCCAGCACGCCGGCGGCGGGCGCCGGCACTTCCAGCACGACCTTGTCGGTCTCGATCTCGATCAGGATCTCGTCTTCAGCAACGGCTTCGCCGGGCTTCTTCTTCCAGGTCAGCAGGGTGGCTTCCGCGACCGACTCGCTCAGTTGCGGAACCTTGACTTCAATGATGGCCATGATGTGTTTGTTGTCGGATCAGTCGGGGGTCACTTGCTCAGCACGAAGCCCTTGAGCTTGCCAAAAGCCTGGTCGAGCAGCGCCTTCTGCTGCTCCTGGTGCAGGTGGGCATAGCCCACGGCAGGCGAAGCGGAAGCCGGGCGGCCGGCGTAACCCAGCTTCTGGCCTTCCACCATGTTTTCGTGGATGTAGTGCTGCACGAAGAACCAGGCGCCCTGGTTCTGCGGCTCGTCCTGGCACCACACCACTTCGGTGGCGTTGGGGTACTTCTTCAGCTCGGCCGCGAAGGCCTTGTGCGGGAAGGGATAGAGCTGCTCGACGCGCACGACGACGGTGTTGCTGGCCTTGGTCTCTTCGCGGCGCTTGATCAGCTCGTAGGCCACCTTGCCGGAGCAGGCGATCACGCGCTTGACCTTGCTGGCTTCTACGTCGGCGACGTCCATGCCGATGACGGTGCGGAACTCGCCCTTGGTGAAGTCGGACAGCGGCGAGGTGGCGTCCTTGTTCCGCAGCAGCGACTTCGGGGTCATGATGACCAGCGGCTTGCGGAACATGCGCACCATCTGCCGGCGCAGCAGGTGGAAGATCTGGCTGGCCGAGGTCGGCTGGCAGACTTGCATGTTGTTGTCTGCGGCCAGCTGCATGAAGCGCTCCAGGCGGGCCGAGCTGTGCTCGGGGCCCTGGCCTTCATAGCCGTGCGGCAGCATCATCACCAGGCCGTTGACGCGGCCCCACTTCACTTCGCCCGAGGCGATGAACTGGTCGATGACCACCTGCGCGCCGTTGACGAAGTCGCCGAACTGCGCTTCCCAGATCACCAAGGTGTTGGGCTCGGCGCTGGCGTAGCCGTACTCGAAGCCCAGCACCGCCTCTTCCGACAGGATGGAGTCGATGACGGTGTACGGGGCTTGGTTCTCGGCCACGTGCTGCAGCGGGATGTAGGTGCCCTCGTCGAACTTCTCGCGGTTCTGGTCGTGCAGCACCGCGTGTCGGTGCACGAAGGTGCCGCGGCCGCAGTCTTCACCCGACAGCCGCACCGGGTAGCCCGAAGCCACAAGCGACGCATAGGCCAGCGTCTCGCCCATGCCCCAGTCGACGTTGATCTCGCCACGGCCCATGGCGGCGCGGTCGGCGATGACCTTTTCCACCAGCGGGTGCAGCTTGAACTTCTCGGGGATGGTGGTCACGCGCTCGGCCAGCCGCTTGATCTCGGCCAGCGGCAGCGCGGTGTCGGCGGCGTCGGTCCACTTGCGGTTGAGGAACGGCGCCCAGTCGACGGCGTACTTGCTCTTGAAGTTGGTCAGCACCGGATCGACCGTGTGCTTGCCGGCGTCCATCGCGGCGCGGTAGGCCTTGACCATCGCGTCGGGGCCGTCGGCGGGCAGCACGTTCTGCGCCACCAGCTTGTCCGCGTACAGCTTGCGGGTGCCCGGGTGCTTGCCGATCTTCTTGTACATCAGCGGCTGCGTCAGGCTGGGCGTGTCCTGCTCGTTGTGGCCCAGCTTGCGGAAGCAGACGATGTCGACCACCACGTCCTTGTTGAACTCCTGGCGGTAGTCCAGCGCCAGCTGGGTGGCCCACACCACGGCTTCGGGGTCGTCGCCGTTCACGTGCAGCACCGGCGCCTCGATCATCTTGACCACGTCGGTGCAGTACAGCGTCGAGCGGGTGTCGCGCGGGTCGCTGGTGGTGAAGCCGATCTGGTTGTTGATGACGATGTGCAGCGTGCCACCGGTGTAGTAGCCGCGGGTCTGCGCCAGCGCCAGCGTTTCCATCACCACGCCCTGACCGGCGAAGGCGGCGTCGCCGTGCACCAGCACCGGCAGCACCTGGTCGCCTTCCTTGTCGCCACGGCGGTCCAGGCGGGCCTTGACCGAGCCTTCGACCACCGGGTTGACGATTTCCAGGTGCGAGGGGTTGAACGACAGCGACAGGTGCACCGGGCCACCGGCCGTCGACACGTCGCTCGAGAAGCCCTGGTGGTACTTGACGTCACCGGCGGGCAGGTTCTCGGGGGCGGTGTGCTCGAACTCGGCGAACAGGTCCTTGGGCATCTTGCCCAGGGTGTTGACCAGCACGTTCAGGCGGCCGCGGTGGGCCATGCCGATGACGATTTCCTGCACGCCCTTCTGGCCGCCACGCTGGACGATCTCGTCCATCGAGGCGATGAAACTCTCGCCGCCTTCCAGCGAGAAGCGCTTCTGGCCGACGAACTTGGTGTGCAGGTAGCGCTCCAGGCCTTCGGCCGCGGTCAGGCGGTCGAGGATGTGCTGCTTCTGCTCAGCGCTGAACGTGGGCTTGCTGCGGGCGCTTTCGAGCTTTTCCTGCCACCAGCGCTTTTCAGCCGGCTCGGTGCAGTGCATGTACTCGGCGCCGATGGAGCCGCAGTAGGTGTCGCGCAGGGCCTGCACGATCTGCCGCAGCGTCATCTGCTCGGCAGAGGTGAAGTAGGTGTTCGTGGCGCTGAACACGATGTCCATGTCGGACTCGGTCAGGTCGTAGAACGCCGGCTCCAGTTCGGGGATCTTGGGGCGCTCGGTGCGCTTGAGGGGGTCGAGGTCGGCCCAGCGCGAACCGAGGAAGCGGTAGGCCGCGATCAGCGACTGCACGTGCACCTGCTTGCGGGCGACGGCGAGGTCGGTGCTGCTGGCCTTGACGGCGAAGGCGCCGGACTTGGCGCGCTGCGCGAAGGATTCGATCACCGGGGCATGGGCGACGTCGCGGCTCTCGGAGCCATCGACCGCGGGCACATGCTGCAGCGCGTCGAAGTACGCACGCCAGTTTTCGGGCACGGAGCCCGGGTTGTCGAGGTAGGCCTCGTAAAGCTCTTCGACATACGGCGCGTTGCCGCCGAACAGGTACGAATTCGACCTGTACTGTTCCATCATCTCGCTCACCTCTGCGCCCTTCTTGGGCACCGTTGGCTGGTTGGAAAACCTTCCGCGACACGGCTTGACCGGTTGGCGGATTGCGACCCGCCTTGGCTGTAGGCCAGCAAAGGGGACGGGAAGGACCTGAAAAACAAGAGCGCGACTGTAGCACTCCCCCTCCGAACCCGGGGTGGGCACACGGTCGCATTCCACGCCCGGCGTGGTGCGAACCATGAAACCGGGGATTGCGCAGGGGGCGTCGGCCTACTCGGCGCCCAGCACCTGCAGGCCGTCGATCACGCCGGCCAGCAAGGCCGAGGTGTGCTGCAGCGCGGCTTCCAGGCCGTCGGCATCGGCCTCGCCGGCGCAGATGGCTTCGAGCCGACGGGCGGCGTCGTGCAGCGGCATGGCGCCCAGGGTGCCCGAGACGCTGGCCAGGTCGTGCGCCAGGCGGCGCGCCAGCGCC
>NZ_CAXFDV010000395.1:0-3574 GCF_964001545.1 uncultured Aquincola sp. | reverse complement strand
TTGCCGATCCAGTTCTCCTGCATCAGCTTGACGCGCTCGGGCCAGCCGGGCAGGTGCTGCTGCACATGCGCCAGCAGCTCGTCGGCGTACTTGGTGATGTTGAGGTAGTAGCCCGGGATCTCGCGCTTTTCCACCAGTGCGCCCGAGCGCCAGCCGCGGCCGTCCACCACCTGCTCGTTGGCCAGCACGGTCTGGTCCACCGGGTCCCAGTTCACCACCTGGGTGCGGCGCTCGGCGATGCCGGCCTGCAGCATCTGCAGGAACAGCCACTGGTTCCACTTGTAGTAGGCGGGCGAGCAGGTGGCCACCTCGCGGCTCCAGTCGATGGCCAAGCCCATCGCCTGCATCTGCTTTTTCATGTAGGCGATGTTGGAATAGGTCCACTGCGCGGGCGGCACCTTGTTCTTCATCGCCGCGTTTTCCGCCGGCAGGCCGAAGGCGTCCCAGCCCATCGGCATCAGCACGTTCATGCCCTTCATCCGCAGCTGGCGGGCGAGCATGTCGTTGATGGTGTAGTTGCGCACATGCCCCATGTGCAGCTTGCCGCTGGGGTAGGGCAGCATCGAGCAGGCGTAGAACTTGGGCTTGCTCGCGTCTTCGGTCACGCGGTAGGCGTCGCGCGCGTTCCAGTGGTTTTGCGCCGCGGCCTCGACCTCGGCCGGCATGTACTTGTCGTTCATGCGGCCGATTGTAGGGACGGGTTGCGCCCCGGGCGTGGGCTAGGGCGTGCCCGGCTCGGTGACGAAGCCGATGCGGCTGAGCCCGGCCTTCTGCATCAGGCCGATCAGCTGCGCCACGTCGCCATAGGGCACGCGGCGGTCGGCGCGCAGCTGCACTTCCAGCTGCGGGTTGGCGCGGCCGGCATCGGCCAGGCGCTGGGCCAGCGCTTCTTGTGCCAGCGGCTGCTCGTCCAGGAACAGCCGGCCCTGCTCGTCGATGGCCACGGTGACGAAGGCCGGCGCCTCGCTGGGCTGGCCGGCATCGCTCTTGGGCAGGTCAAGCTTCAGGCTGCTGGTCATCAGCGGCGCGGTGATCATGAAGATCACCAGCAGCACCAGCATCACGTCGATCAGCGGCGTCATGTTGATGTCGCTCATCGGCTTGGCGCCGGGGTTGCGTTCGAGGCGGCCGAAAGCCATGGCGTGCGTGCCCTACGACTCGCTGCTGCGCGCCAGCATCATCTCGCGCAGGTCATGGGCGAAGCCTTCCAGCTCGGCCTCGCAGGCCGCCACCCATTTGCCGAACAGGTTGTAGGCCAGCACCGCCGGAATGGCCACGGCCAGGCCGGCCGCCGTCATCACCAGCGCCTCACCCACCGGGCCGGCGATGCGTTCGATGGTGATGCCGCCTTCGGCCGAGATGTTGGCCAGCGCGTGGTAGATGCCCCAGACCGTGCCGAAGAGGCCGATGAAGGGCGCGGTGCTGCCCACCGAGGCCAGCAGCACCTGGCCGAACTGCAGGTGCGCCAGGCCGCGGTGCAGTGCATCGCGCAGCCGCCGCGTGAGCTGGGACGAGAGGTGGGCATCGGTGGCCAGCGTGCCCGGCGCCGAGGGTGCGGTGGCCGCATCCACCAGCGGCGCCAGCAGGTTCTCGCGGTCGAGCGCAGCCAGCCGCTCGCGGCCGGCGTCCAGCCGCTGCGCGGCCCAGAAGGCCGGCACCGCGCGCTGGATGTCGCCCGTCGCGCGGCGCAGCACCCAGGCCTTCCACACGATCACCACCCAGGCGCTGACCGACATCAGCAGCAGCAGTGCCGCCACCGTGCGGCCCACGCCGTCGCTGGCGTGCCAGAACGCCCCGAATCCGCCGTCCATGCGGCGTCAGGCGTTCAGGCGCAGCACGTCTTCCATGCCGAACAGGCCTTGGGGCTTGTCGGCCAGGAAGCGGGCGGCCCGCAGGCTGCCCTGTGCGTAGGTCACGCGGCTGGCGCTCTTGTGCGTGATCTCGATGCGCTCGCCGGTGCCGGCGAACAGCACGGTGTGGTCGCCCACGATGTCACCGCCCCGCACCGTGGCAAAGCCGATGGTGCTGGGATCGCGCTCGCCGGTCACGCCTTCGCGGCCGTAGACGGCGCACTCCTTCAGGTCGCGGCCCAGCGCGGCGGCCACCACTTCGCCCATCTTCAGCGCGGTGCCGCTGGGCGCGTCGATCTTGTGGCGGTGGTGGGCTTCGATGATCTCGATGTCGTAGCCTTCGCTCAAGGCTCGGGCGGCCATGTCCAGCAGCTTGAGCACCACGTTCACGCCCACGCTCATGTTGGGCGCCATCACGATGCCGATGTGCCGGCCGTGCTCGGCGATCTCGGCCTTTTGCGCCTCATTGAAGCCGGTGGTGCCTATGACGGCACGCACGCCCAGCTCGCGGCAGACGGCCAGGTGGGCCATCGTGCCTTCGGGGCGGGTGAAGTCGATCAGCACCTGGGCGTTGGCCAGTGCGGTGCGCACGTCGGCCGTGACCTGGACGCCGCTTTCGCGGCCCAGCCAGGCGGTGGCATCGGTGCCCAGCGCGGGGCTGCCCGCCACGTCGAGGGCGCCGGCCAGCACGCAGTCGTCGGCGGCTTCCACCGCTTCGATCAGCATGCGGCCCATGCGGCCGGACGAGCCGGCGATGGCCATGCGAATCGGCGCGCTCACTTGCTGGCCTCCAGCGGCGGGTAAGGCCGGGTGGGGCCGGAGAAGTCGGGCGCCGATGCGGTCGGTTCGGGCTTGGGCGGGATGGGCAGCGCCTTGCGCTGCTCTTCCGTCAGCTCGAGCTTGGGCTCCTTGTTGCTGACCTTGATCGGGCTGATCGAGGCCACGAAATCCTGTTCACCCGGCAGGTCGGGTGCGTCGATCGACTTGAGCGTGTCGCCGTCGAACATCAGCACCACGCTGCGGCGCTGCGGCTCGGTGCCCTGGCGCTTGATGGTGAAGATGTAGTCCCAGCGGTTCTCGTGGAACAGGTCGGTGAGCAGCGGCGAGCCCAGCACGTTGCGCACCTGGGCGCGGTTCATGCCCGGCTTGACCAGCTCGATCTGCTCGCGCGTGACGACGTTGCCCTGCACCACCTCCACGCGGTAGGGCGTGATCACGCCCAGGATGTTGTCGCTGGTCTTGAGCGACTGCTGCCACGAGCTGCAGCCGCTGGCGGCCATCAGGGCCCCGAGGAGGCCGAGGTATTCGATTCGAAACATGGTGCGCCGAGGCGGGCTGGCTATCATGGCGGGATTCTAAGGTCCCCATTTGCAGGGGTCGGCCATGAACCACGTAGACGAACTCAAGAGCAGCGGCCTCAAGGCGACGCTCCCGCGCATCAAGATCCTGGAAGTGTTCCAGCGGGCCGACCAACGCCACATGACGGCCGAAGACGTGTTCAAGGCCCTGCTGGCCGAGGGCGCCGACATCGGCCTGGCCACGGTGTACCGCGTGCTCATGCAGTTCGAGCAGGCCGGCCTGCTGTCGCGCAGCCACTTCGAATCCGGCAAGTCGGTGTTCGAGCTGAACGAAGGCCAGCACCACGACCATCTGGTGTGCCTGACCTGCGGGCGGGTGGAGGAGTTCTTCGACGCCGAGATCGAAAAGCGCCAGCGCTCGGTGGC
>NZ_CAXFDV010000394.1:0-4793 GCF_964001545.1 uncultured Aquincola sp. | reverse complement strand
TCCGACACCGTTTCGTTGAGCATCAGCGCCCGCAGGCTGGTGGCCTGCGCCTGCAGCTGCTCGCCCACGGCTTCCCAGTGGCGGTGCTGGGCCTGCAGTTCCTCGATGCGCCGCGACAGATCGCCAGCAGCGCTATGCGCCCGCTCCAGCGTCTCGCGCCGGCGCTGGAAACCGCGGCGGCGGTCGCGTAGCTGCACCTCCACCTGCACCGCCAGCGACTGGCTCCAGCGCTCGGTTTCGTGCGTTGCATGCTCGAACACCGCTTCCAGCTTGCTCACCAGCATGCGGCGGAACTGCTCCTTCTGCCGGTCGTCGCCCAGGCGCAGCGCGTAGGGCAGCCCCAGGTAGCGGCCATAGTTGCGCTCGATCAGGTCGATCTCGCCCAGCGCACGGGCATGCGTGGGGGCGGGGCTGCAGGCCAGCGCAAAACCGAAGTCGGTGTTGAGCTGCTGGTAGCTGGCGGTGAGCATGGCCTGCGCTTCGGCCCCCAGCGCGGCGGCCTGTTCCAGCCGCTGACGCAGGCGCACGCACAGCTGGCCGAACGCCTTGCGCGTGCCCAGCTTGAGCAGCCGGCCGGCGGACTCCAGCTGCATGCGCGACACGTCGTCGCGCAGCTGCGCGGCCGACAGCAGCTGCACCGCATCGCCCACCAGCCGGCCGTGCACCGACCGCAGCGCAGCCAGCCGGCCGGTGCAGCGCTCGAAGTCCTGCGCCTCGGCGCCCAGGCGCTCCAGCGTGCGCTGCACCTTGCTGGCGTTCTTGCCTCGCACGTCCTGCAGTTCGGTCAGCTGCTCATGCAGCTGGCGGCGCTGGTCGGCCACCTGGCGCGCGGCCTGGGCCTGCACGGTGGCCGTGCCGCTCAACACCATCTCGGCCAGCACCTGGCGGCGGCGCGGCAGCAGCTGGGCCACCAGGGCGTCTTCCAGGGCCGCCAGGCCGCCGGTGGCGCTGGCCGCGACATCGGCCAGCCCGCCGTTGGCGATGCGTGCCACCAGCGCCTGGCGTGCCGACACCGGGTGCACCGCCGACGGCGGCAGGCCCAGCATGGCCGCCACCGACGCACACTGGCCATCGACCTGGGCCTGCACCTCGGCGGGTGTCAACAGCGGGTCGGCCAGGGTGTCGATCTTGTTCAGTGCCACATAGCGGGCCGGTCCATGGTCGCCCAGGTGGTCGTGCCACACGGCCAGCTCCGACTGGGTGACACCCGTGTCGGCGCCGACGACGAAGACCACCGCATGCGCCGTGGGCAGCAGCGACAGCGTCAGCTCGGGCTCGGCGCCCACCGCATTCAGGCCCGGCGTGTCCAGCACCACCAGGCCCCGGCGCAGCAGCGGATGCGGATAGTTGAGCACCGCATGGCGCCACACCGGCACCTCCACCAGGCCGTCGGGGCGCTGTGGCGCGCCATTGCCGGCGCCCGCCCGGTCGGGCTGCACCAGGCCCAGCGCGCGGGCCTCGTCGAGCGACACGGTCTTGGTGCGCGTGAGCTCCTTGAGCGCCTGCGCCACCCGGTCGGGGTCGTTGACGTCCAGCCGCAGCCGCTTCCAGCGGCCCGACTGCGCCCGCAGCTCCGCCAGCGTGGCGGCTTCGAGGCGGGTTTCGATGGGCAGCAGCGCCAGCAGGGGCGGCAGCGCGTCGTCGTGGCCCAGCTCCACCGGGCACATGGTGGTGCGGCCTGGCGTGGCCGGCAGCATGCGGCGGCCGGTGTCGGCAAAGAAGATGGCGTTGATCAGCTCGGACTTGCCGCGCGAGAACTCGGCGACGAAGGCCACCACCAGCTGTTCGCTGGCCAGGCGCTGCCGCAGCGTGTCCAGCAGCTGCAGCAGGCTGTCGTCCAGCAGCTCATGGCTACTCAGGGTCTGCTGGAATGCCGCCACCTGGCGAGCGGCGTCCTCGCGCCAGTCGGCCAAGGCGTCCAGGTGGTGGGCAAAGGTGAACTCCATCAAGCTTTGGCGGCTGCAGCAGAACTGAGAGGAATGCTAGCGCGCCCAGGTGTGTCTGCCGCAAGACGATGGCTACCGCTTGCTACGGCGCAACGCCGCCTGGGCGCGGCTGCAGGCTAGCGTTTCTGGCACACCGCGCACCAGAAGGTGCTGCGCTGCGCCTGCACCATGCGGCGCACCGGCGCGCCGCAGTTGGGGCAGGGCAAGCCTTCACGGCCGTACACACGCGCTTGCAACTGGAACTGGCCGTCCATGCCGTGGGCGTCGCGAAAATCCCTCAAGGTGCTGCCGCCCAGGGCCAGCGCGCGGCTCAGCACCTCGCGCACCGCCGCCAGCAAACGCGCCGCACGCGGCCGGCTGATGCGATCGGCCGGCGTGCGCGGGTCGATGCGGGCGTCGAACAGCGCCTCGCAGGCATAGATGTTCCCGGCGCCCACGATGATGTCGCCCGCCAGCAGGGCGGCCTTGATCGGCGCACGGCGGCGTTGCAGCGCGGCATGGAACAGCGCTGGCGTCAGCGCCTCGTCAAAGGGCTCATGGCCCAGTGTGGCCAGCAGCTTGGCGGCCATGCCGGCGTCGATGGCCGGCGACCACACCACGGCGCCGAAGCGCCGCGGGTCGGTCAGGCGCAGCACGCCGTGGCTGGTGTGCAGCTCGAAGTGGTCGTGCTTGCCGGCCTCGCGCGCCGGTGCCGGCAGCAAAGCCAGCGAGCCCGACATGCCCAGGTGCAGCAGCAGCCCGCCCGAAGGCTCGGCCGGCAGCTGCAGCGGCAGCCACAGGTACTTGCCGCGGCGCACGGTGTCGCCCACCGTGGCACCCACCAGCTCGTCCGGCTCACGGCCCAGCGGCCAGCGCAGCGGCGCGCCCATCAGCAATCGCTCGACCCGGGCGCCGGCAATGCGGTCGGCAAAACTGCGGCGCGTGGTTTCCACTTCCGGCATCTCAGGCATGGCGGCTGCTGGCCATGGCCCATGCCATGTTTTCTTGCAGGAACATGCACCGATTGTGGAGCGCCAGCGCTTCACCAGCCGTTGACACGGCCATGTCTAGAATCCAACGGCTCAAGGAGTCGCGATGCTTGCCCTCTCTCCGCGGTGGCGCGCCGCAACCCGCCACGCGCTAGCCGCAGCAATGCTGGCCGCGGGCGTCGTTCACGCGCAAAGCCCTTCACCGGCCGCCCAGGCCGCCCTGCCCGCTGCGGCCGCCGCTTCGGCCCCCGACAACTCGGCGCTCGATGCGCCGCTGTTCTATCAACTGCTAATCGGCGAGATCGAGCTGCGCAACGGCGAAGCCGGCACCGCCTACCAGGTGATGCTGGACGCCGCCCGCCGCGCACGCGACGAGCAGCTGTTCAAGCGCGCGGTCGAGATCGCGCTGCAGGCCCGCGCCGGCGACCAGGCCTTGTCCGCGGCCAAGGCCTGGCGCATCGCCGCGCCCGATTCGGCCGAGCCGCTGCGCTACCAGGTGCAGCTGCTGATGGCGCTGAACCGCGTGCCCGAAGTGGCAGAGCCGCTGCGCGAGCTGCTGGCGCAGACGCCGGTGGTCGAGCAGCCGGGGCTCATCTCTTCGCTGCCGCGCTTTTTCCAGCGCAGCACCGACCGCAAGCAGGTGGTCGACCTGTTCGAGCAGGTGCTGGCGCCCTATCTGGAAACCACCGGCACCCGCGCCTCGGCCCGCGTGGCGTTGGCGCGGGCCTGGCTGGCCGCGGGCGACACCGGCAAGGCCCTGACCCTGGCACGCCGAGCCCAGGTGGACGACCCCAGCTTCCCCGGCCCGGCGCTGCTGGCGCTGGAGCTGATGCCCACGCAGCCCGACGCGCAGCGCCTGGTCGAGAACTACCTCAACCAGCCCAAGGCCGAACCCGCGGTGCGGCTGGCCTATGTGCGCGTGCTGAGCAGCGCGCAGCGTTACGCCGACGCCGCCCGCCAGCTGGACATCGTCACCCAGTCGCAGCCTGACCAGCCCGGCCCCTGGCTCACGCTGGGGGCGCTGCAGCTGGAGCTGCGCCAGCCGCAGCAGGCCGAGGCCTCGATCCAGCGCTTCATCAGCCTGCGCCAGGCGGCTGCGCAAGCGCCTGCCACGGCAGCCTCCAGCCCCGCCGAAGACGCCGATGGCGACGATGCCCAAGGCACCGATGCCCAGGCCGACCTGGCGCAGGCCTGGCTGCTGCTCGCCCAGGCGGCCGAACAGCGCGGCGACCTGAAGGCGGCCGATGCCTGGCTGGGCAAGATCGACAGCCCGCAGCGCGCCCTGGAAGTGCAGGCCCGCCGCGCGATGCTGGTGGCCCGCCAGGGCCGCGTCGCCGAAGCGCGCGCGATGATCCAGGCGATCCCCGAACGCAGCCCGGACGACGCCCGCGCCAAGCTGATGGCCGAATCGCAGATGCTGCGCGAGGTCAGGCAATGGCAGGCCGCGCACGACGTGCTGGCCGCCGCCACCGCCCGCCAGCCCGAAGACGCCACGCTGCTGTACGAGCAGGCCATGATGGCCGAGAAGATCAACAAGCCGGCCGAAATGGAACAGCTGCTGCGGCGGGTGATCCAGCTCAAGCCCGACCATGCGCATGCCTACAACGCGCTGGGCTATGCGCTGGCCGATCGCAACCAGCGCCTGCCCGAGGCGCGCGACCTGATCGCCAAGGCGCTGTCGCTGTCGCCGGGCGACCCCTTCATCACCGACAGCCTGGGCTGGGTGGAATTCCGCCTGGGCAACCGCGAAGAAGCGCTGCGCCTGCTGCGCCAGGCCTACAGCGCCCGACCCGACCCCGAGATCGCCGCCCACCTGGGCGAAGTGCTGTGGGCGCAGGGCGAGCGCGACGAGGCCCTGCGCCTGTGGCGCGACGCCCAG
>NZ_CAXFDV010000393.1:0-6453 GCF_964001545.1 uncultured Aquincola sp. | reverse complement strand
GCCAGCAGCACTGCCGCCGGCACCGCCCGCAGGCGGGCGCTCAGGTTCAAACGTCGGATCATCACGGACCTCACTTGATGACGCGCACGGCGGCGGTGGACGTCAGCTTCTTCTGCACGCCCTGGTGCATGAAGTTGGCCGACACCGTCAGCGGCACGTCGCTGCCTTGCGGGATGTTGTTGTCCACCAGCGCCTTGTCGAAGGTGACCACCAGCGTCTTGCCGTCGGACGTGGTGCTGGCACTGACGGCCGGGAAGGTCTGCTGCGTCAGCGGCGTCTTCAGCTGCACGTTGCCGTCCAGCGTGTAGCCGGCGGGCAGCTTGAAGGTGGCCGTGACCAGGCCTTGCACGCTGGTGAACACGCCGTTGGCCGGGCGCAGGTTCAGCGTGTTGGGCGTGAACTGCAGCGCGCCGGGTTGTTCCTGCGCGGCCAGCGTCACCGTGACCTTGCCGGTGGGGCGCGGGTCGGTGCAGTCGTTGTAGTAGTACTCGCCCTCGCGGTCGAACTTGTACTGCGCCGACTGGCCCGGCTGCAGCCGGAAATTGAACTTGCCTTCGAAGTACTGCGTGGCGCAGTGCTCCTTGAGGTTGCCGCTGCCGGCCACGCCGAAGGTGGCATCGCCCGGGTTGGTGAAGGTCACCGTGGTGCCTACCGGCACCGTCAGCCGGCTGGGCACCATCGAGCCCGTGGTCACGCTGTCCTTGGTGGCGGTGGCCGTGGCGTTGTTGCGGGCCAGGTAGATGGTGTTGGCCGGCATGTCGGTGCCGGCGGTGTTGTCCACCGGGCGCCGCAGGTTGGTGATGGGCACCGGGGCCGGCGCTTCGCTGCTGCCCGAAACCACCACCGGGTTGGCACGCGGGCCGGTGGTGTACACCGCCTTGCCGCCGAGCTTGAAGGCCCACACCGCGGCGCCCTGCCCTTGCTGGGCATAAGGCTGGGTGCCGGCCATCGCGGGCATGGCGATGTACTGCTCGCCATTGACGGTGTAGGTCACCACGCCCGAGGCGCTGGGCGCACCGGTCTGGAAGCGCCACAGCTCCTGCCCGGTCTGGGCGTCCATGGCCACCAGCCAGCCGTCCACGCGGTTGATGAACAGCAGGTCGCTGGCCGTCACCAGCGGGTGGTTGCCGTGCGCCACGTCGCCGCCCAGGCCGAAGTACTGGCGCCACACCGGCAGGTTGGTGGAAGCGTCCACCGCCACCACGCCGCCGGTCTGGTAGCCGCCGATCTGCCGTAGGCCGTTGCCGCCCTGGAAGGCGCCGTGCGCCACCGGGTTGTACGACATGCCGATGTAGCGCAGGTTCAGCCTGGGGCTGATGGACACGTTGGACCAGTCGGCCGCACCGTTCTGGCTGGTCATCGACAGGGACATGCTGCTGTCGTTCCAGTGCGGGTCGTACATGCAGCCTTCACGCGTGCCCGACAGGTACTGCGTGTCGTTCTTCAGGTAGTTGTCGGGGTTGAGCACCAGCTTGTACTGGCCCGGCTTCTCGGGGTCGGGCTGGGCCTGGTAGCCGTTCCAGTTGGGCACCGCGCGGTTGGGCGCGCCGGGCACTTCGGAGCCCAGGTTCTGGTAGACCAGGCACTGTTCCTGGAACGGGCCCGACGCCGGGAACGGCTGCGTGGTGGGCTGCGACTGGCGCGCATCGGTGGGCACCTGCCGGTACACCACCGGCAGGGCCGGCTTGCCGTTGGTGCGGTCCAGCACGAACTGGTGGCCCGACTTGCTGCCGTAGTACACCACCTTGCGCGTCTGGCCGCCGATCTGCACGTCGGCCAGGCTGGGGGTGTGCACGTTGTCCATGTCCCAGACGTCGTGCTTGACCGACTGGAAGTGCCACTTGTAGCTGCCGGTCTTCAGGTCCAGCGCCACCAGCGAGCTGGTGAAGAGGTTGTCGCCCGGGCGGTCGCTGCCCCACTGCGCGCCGGTGCAGCTGCGCGGGTTGCCGAAGGTGACGTACAGCATGCCCAGCTCGGGGTCGAAGCTGGGATGGATCCACGACGAGCCGCCGGCATTGAGGTAGCACTCGTTGGGCGTGTCGTTGGGGCTGTTGCGGGTGGTCCAGGTGTCGCCCGCATCGAAGGTGGTGCCGTTGACGTCGGTGAACTTGGTGCCGTGCGGGTAGGCGCTGTAGAACACCCACTGCGTGGCACCGTCGCTGGCCCGCACCGCCACCATGGCGCCGCGGCCGTTGTCGTTGGTGCCCTGGTACACCATGCCGTCGTGGTACATGGTGGCCACCTTGCCGATGCCGCCGATCGCGGTGCCGTTGTAGGTGGGCACCACGGCCCAGATCAGCGCGCCGGTTTCCTGGTTCAAGGCCACCATGCGGCCGCCGGCCGCGGTGGTGTAGACACGGCCTTCACCCACGCTGACGCCCCGGTGCTGGTTGATGCCGCCAAAGCCATTGGCCTCCACCGAAGGCTGCCACTTCCACTTCACCGCGCCGGTGGCGGCATTGAGCGCCATCACGCCGCCGCCCGGGGTGTCGAGGTACATCACGCCGTCCACCACCACCGGGGTGGTCTGCTGGCCGACGGCGGTGTTGCCGGGGCCAGGCACCGGCTGCGTCACCGGTTCCACGTTGGTGTGCACCACCCAGGCGGGACCCAGGTTCTTGATGTTGCCCTTGTTGATCTGCGTCAGCGACGAATAGCCCTGGCTGCCCAGGCTGCCGTGCACGAAAGGCCAGTTGTTGCCGGCAGGCGCCAGGGCCGACTGCGCCAGCACGGCGGTGCTGGCCGAAGCGGCCATCGCGATCAGCGCAGCGGTGGCGATGTGACTCATCTTCATCATGGGTGTCCTCGTGGAGGTGAAGGCAGCGGCTTGTGCGCTGCCACAGGGATGCAGGGCCGTGCACGGGCGCGGCGGCGCAACAGGGCGCCGCCGGCTCAGCCGGCAGGTCGTCAGGGATCGGGCATGGCGCGGGGCCGGCAGGCGCCGGCGCATCGTGTGCGGCGGGCTGCGCGGGCGCGGGCGCGCCGCGGCTAGGTGGCCGGGATGGGCGGATGCTGGGTCATGGTGTCTCCTCTTTGAATGTGCGGTGCGCATCCAGGGCGCAACCGTCGGACCGAAGGTTGCCAGCGAAGCTCAAAACCATTCCAATATTCTTGAAATCGTTCAAAACTTGAATGGCATTGCCAGGAGACACAAGCAGCGTGAGCGGAGCCCTCGAGAAGTCCATCGCCATCATCGAATACCTGGCCGCCCGTCCCGACGGGGCGCCGCTGGCCGCCATCGCCACCGACCTGAACCAGCTGCGCAGCGCCTGCCACCGCACGCTGCAGGAGCTCATCGGCTATGGCTACGTGCGTGCGCTGCCGCTGCGCGGCAGCTATGCGCTCACCAGCAAGCTGGCTTCGCTGGGGTTGAGTTTCCTGAGCAAGTCGGGCGTGGTGGACATCGCCCAGCCGCTGATCAACCGCATGGCCGAGCGCACGGAAGAACTGGTGCGGCTGGCCATCGTCGACGGTGAGCGGCTGACGCTGGTGGCCAAGGCCCAGGGGGCCCGCTCGGGCCTGCGCTACGACCCCGACATGGGCATCGAGCTGAACCTGTCTTGCAGCGCCGCCGGCCATGCCTGGCTGATGACGCTGACCGAAGACCAGGCCATGCAGGCGCTGGCCCGCCAGGGCATGGGCGACCGCGCCAGCTACGGCCCCAATGCGCCGCGCAGCATCAAGGCGCTGATGACGCTGCTCAAGGAGCACCGCAAGCGCGGCTTCAGCCTGGTGCGCGAAACCTATGCGCCGGGCATGAGCAGCATGGCCGCGCCGGTGCAGCGCCGCGGCGAGCCGGCCACCGGCGTCATCGTGGTGGCCGGGCCTTCGGTGCGGCTGACCGAAGCGCGCATGCTGCAGTTCGGCCCCGAGCTGATGGAGGTGGCCGCCGAGATGGCGGTGGCAGGCAATGCATCGCCCTTGATGCAGGCGGCCAACATCGGCACCTGGGGCAACCGCACCGATGGCGCGCCGGCCGTGGTGCGGCGGGTGATGGGGCGTTGAGCGGCGGCTACTTGTCTAGACAAGCCTGCGCGCCAGGCCCAGGCTCGAAGTCGACCACGTAGCGGTACTGCTTGCCGCAGCGGATCAGCACCTCCTTCTGGCCGCGCTTGAGGATGCGCATCTCGACGCTGAGGTCGCCGAAGCCGTCGTGCTGCAGCAGTTCGTCGAAAAGTTGGCACAGGCGGGCCCGGGCCCGGTCGCTGGGTTGCTCCGTCATGGTGAGGTGGGGGGTGGGAGTGAAGGTGTTCAACGTGCGCCGTCGATCCGGGCGGAAACCAGTTCCTGGGTGTCGCTGCCGCTGGTCATCTTCAGCAGCACGCCGGTGCCGGCGGCCAGCCAGCGCTGGCTGGTCTGCACGTGGCCGCCACTGACCAGCCGCTGCTCGAAGCGGCAGGCCTGGGCAAAGCTGCCGGCCGGCACCTGCACCGTCTCCAGGCCGGTGAAGGTGAGCGTGGCTTCGCTGCTCCAGGTGGCGGTGCTGGCCGTGGTGGCCGCGGCGCCCAGGCTCAGGCGGGCGCTGGCCGATGCACTGCGGCTGCTGTCGGCGGCCAGGCCGAAGTCCAGCTCAGGCAGCGCGGGCGACAGCACGATGGCCTGGGTGACGGTGGCGCCGCCCTGCACGAACTCGCTGCGCGTGGCCAGCAGCCGCAGCAGGCTGCCGTCCAGCAGCAGGTGATGCTGGCTGCTGGACAGCTGGTCGGGCTGTCCCGGTGTGCGCACGGTTTCGGCCACGGCCAGCCGCCAGGCGGTCTGGCCTTCGATCCTGGCCGGGCCTTCCGCGGTGCTGGTGACCTCCACCCGCTGGTCCACCCCGCCCCGCCGCAGCGCGTATTCGTAGCGCGCGACGGTGCCGGCCTGGGTGTAGAGCGCGGTGTTCAGGCAGGCCTGGGCCGTGGCGGGAGCCGGCGCGGGGCTGGGTGCGGGTGACGGTGGAGGCGCTGGTGCGGGGGTGGGTGCGGGCGCAGGCGACGGCGCAGGAGATGGCGCAGGCGAAGGGCCCGGCGCTGGCGCTGGGCTTGGCGCAGGCGCGGGTGAAGGCGCAGGAGATGGCGCCGGCGCCGGCGCCGGCGCCGGCGCCGGCGCGGGTGCGGGTGCGGGTGCGGGTGCGGGTGCGGGTGCGGGCGCGGGTGCGGGTGCGGGAACAGGGCCCGGTGCCGGTGCAGGCACGGGCGCCGGTGCAGGCACCGGCACCGGCGAGGGCACAGGCACCGGCGCCTGGCTGGCCGCCGGCAGCGGCCCGCCCCCACCGCCGCTGCCACCGCCGCAGGCCGCGGTGGCCGAGGCCATGGCCAGCAGCCAGGCCCAGCGGCGCCAGCGCCCGCAGCGGCTCATGGCCGGCAGGCCGGGGCCGGCGCCATCGGTGGCCAGGGTCATCGACTTCAGGCTCATGTTCAAGGTGCTTTCAGTACTGCGCGGTGATCGACAGCCGCAGGCTGCGGCCGGGGCCTTGCAGGCCGATCTCGTTGCCGAGTTCGTCGCCGGCATGGCACCAGTGCTTGTCGAAGACGTTGTGGATGCCCAGCTGCAGCGTCACCCGCTCGGTGGGCCGCCAGAAGGCATACACGTCCTGCTGGGTGTTGGCCGCATGCACGGTGCCTTGTGAAGTCACCTTGCCGCACCACTGGGTGTTGGCATTGAGCTGGCGCGCTTCCGACACCTTCTGGTCCCAGATCTGGCGCAGCCGCCAGCCTGCTTCCCAGCGGCCCTGCTGCCAGCGGCGGCCCAGGCTCAGGTTCGCGGTGGTGCCCGGTATGCCGGCGAAGAACGGACGCGCCGGTTGACCGTCGCGCCAGCGCTCGGCCAGGATGCGCGACAGACCGAAGCTGCCGTAGACCTCGCGCCGCTCGTGCTGCACTTCCACTTCCACGCCGCGGCGCTTCTCGCGGAAGGGCTGCACCACGCGGCCGTCTTCGGCCGCCAGGTAGCTGGCGCCGTTGAGGTGGCGCGAGTCGATGCGGTAGAGCGTCAGCCGGGCCTGGGTGCTGGCGCCCGAGGCCCAGCGTGGCGGCGTCCAGGCCAGCGTCAGCTCGCGGTTGAGCGATTCGGTGGGCTGCACCGCATCGCCACAGCCATGGGGCAGCAACTGGCCGCCCTGCCCGTCAAGCAGCCCGCCGCAGGGGTTGGCCGCTTCCATGCCGAAGTAGTCGTTCAACAGCGGTGGCCGAAAGCTCTGAATCACGCGGTAGCTCAACCACCAGGCCGCGCCAGGCTTCCATGCCAGGCTCAGGCTGGGTGTGTGGCGCTCGAAGCGGTAGCGCGCGGGTTCGCCCGCAGCCTGCCGCATCAGCGCCGCGGGGCCGTCGGCTTCCAGCGTGTAGCGGTCCCAGCGCAGGCCGGGTGTCACCGTCACGGCGCCCAGCGTGAACGCATGCTGCAGCACCCAGGCCACCGACGAGCGGGTGCCCGGCGGCTGCTGCGCATCGAAGCCATCGGGGTAGCGGCCATCGG
>NZ_CAXFDV010000392.1:0-3331 GCF_964001545.1 uncultured Aquincola sp. | reverse complement strand
GAAGCCGCGCGCCTGCTGCAGGCCCTGGGGGCCGAGGTGAAGATCTTCGACCCCGCCGGCCTGCCGCTGCCCGATGGGGCGCCTGACGATCACCCCAAGGTGCAGGAGCTGCGCACGCTGGCCGCCTGGAGCGAAGGCATGGTGTGGTGCTCGCCTGAACGCCATGGCGCGATGACCGGGATCATGAAGTCGCAGATCGACTGGATTCCGCTCAGCGTGGGCGCGGTGCGGCCCACCCAGGGCAAGACGCTGGCGCTGATGCAGGTGTGCGGCGGCAGCCAGTCGTTCAACGCGGTGAACCAGATGCGCATCCTGGGCCGCTGGATGCGCATGATCACCATCCCCAACCAGTCGTCGGTGGCCAAGGCCTTTGCCGAATTCACCGACGAAGGCCGCATGAAGCCCTCGGCCTTCTACGATCGCGCGGTGGATGTGATGGAAGAGCTGCTCAAGTTCACGCTGCTCACCCGCGACGTGGCGCCTTACCTGCTCGACCGCTACAGCGAGCGCAAGGAAAGCGCGCAAGCACTCTCCCAGCGTGTGAACCAGCGGGCCATCTGACCCCCTCAGCGGTCGGCCTCCTTCATCCGCTCGGCCAGGTAGTCGAGAAAGCACCCGATCCGCGAAGACAGCTCGGTGTTGCGATAGAACACCGCGTGGATGGGCTGGCGCACCTCCACCGTCTCGCGCGGCAGCAGCGGCACCAGCGCGCCGCTGCGGCGGTCTTCGGCGGTGACGAAGTCCGACAGCGCGACGACGCCCGCGCCTTCCAGCGCCAGGCGGCGCAGCGTCTCGCCGCTGCTGGCCTTGAGCGCCGGCTGGATGTGCAGCCGGTCGCCCTGCGGGCCGCGCAGCGGCCAACGGTTCAAGGACTCGGGCTGTGTGAAGCCCAGCAGCCGGTGCGCCGGTCCGGTCAGCTCGGCCACCGTGCGCGGCCGGCCATGCGCCTTCAGGTAGGCGGGGCTGGCCAGCACACGCACCACGCTGTCGCCCAGCGGCCTTGCGCGCAGCGTGGAATCGACCAGCGGCCCGATCCGGATGGCCACGTCGGTGTCCTGCTGCAGCAGGTCGATCGGCAGGTCGTCGGTGTTCAGCTCCAGCTCGATCAGCGGGTACAGCGCCTGGAAGCCGGCCACCAGCGGCGCCACCACATGCAGCATGAAAGGCACGGCCGCATTCACCCGCAGGCGGCCTGCCGGCTGGCGGCGGCGGCTGGCCATCTGCTCCTCGGCCTCGTCCACCGCGGCCAGGATGGCGCGCGCCCGCGCCAGGAAGGCATGGCCCTCTTCCGTCAACGACAGGCGCCGCGTGGTGCGGTTGAGCAGCGTGGTGCCCAGCTTGTCTTCCAGCCGCCGCAGCGCGCGGCTGATGCCCGAGACCGTCTGCCCCAGCTGCTCGGCCGCGGCGGTGATGGAGCCGGTGTCCACCACCGTGCGCAGCGCCAGCAGCTCATCCAGCGTCGTCTTCATCCTTGACTCCTGCTCAAGGGTCTTGTGCCCGAGACCCCATTTTTCCGCAAGAACGCACAGCCCACACTGGCGGCCATTCGATCGCTTGCCTCAGGAGTTCCCCATGCCACTTGCCTTGCTGGCGCTGACGCTCAGCGCATTCGCCATCGGCACCACCGAATTCGTGATCGTCGGCCTGCTGCCCACCGTGGCGGCCGACCTGGGCGTGAGCCTGCCCTCGGCCGGCCTGCTGGTGAGCCTGTATGCGCTGGGCGTGGCCGTCGGCGCGCCGGTGCTCACCGCCCTCACCGGCCGCCTGCCGCGCAAGCAGCTGCTGCTGGGGCTGATGGCGCTTTTCACCGCCGGCAACCTGCTGGCCTGGCAGGCGCCGGGCTACGGCACGCTGGTGGCGGCGCGGGTGCTCACCGGCCTGGCGCACGGCGTGTTCTTCTCCATCGGCAGCACCATCGCCACCGGCCTGGTGGCCAAGGACAAAGCAGCCAGCGCCATCGCGCTGATGTTCACCGGCCTCACGGTGGCCCTGGTCACCGGTGTGCCGCTGGGCACCTTCATCGGCCAGCACTTCGGCTGGCGCGAAACCTTCCTGGCCGTGGCCGGCCTGGGGGCGCTGGCCTTCGTCGGCAGCGCCGTGCTGGTGCCGCGCCACATCGCCCACACGCCGCCCGCTTCGCTGGCCCAGCAGGCGCGGGTGCTGGCCGAGCCGCGGCTGCTGCTGGTGTATGCCAAGACGGCCATCGGCTACGGCGGCAGCTTCATCCCCTTCACCTTCCTGGCGCCCATCCTCAACGAGGTATCGGGCTTCAGCGCCGGCGCGGTGGCCTGGGTGATGCTGGTCTACGGCGTGTCGGTGGCGGTGGGCAACCTGTGGGGCGGCCGGCTGGCCGACCGCTGGGGCCCGATCCCGGCGCTCAAGCTGATCTTCGCGCTGCTGGCCGCGGTGCTGTTCGTCTTCAGCTTCACCGCGCACCAGCCCTGGCTGGCAGTGCTCACGGTGCTGGCCTGGGGTGCGGTGGCCTTCGGCAACGTGCCCGGCCTGCAGCTGTACGTGGTGCGCCAGGCCGAACGCCAGGTGCCCCAGGCGGTGGACGTGGCCTCGGGCCTGAACATCGCCGCCTTCAACCTGGGCATTGCCGGCGCCGCCTGGGCCGGCGGCCTGATCGTCGAGCACCTGGGCCTGATGCACACGCCCTGGATCGGCGGCCTGGTGGTGCTGGTGTCGCTGGCGCTCACCGGCTGGAGCGGCGCGCTCGACCGCCGCCAGGGCCTGCCCACCCGCCTGGCCGGCGCCACGGCGCCCGTCGGCCACTGACCCTCCCCTGCTTCCTCAAGGAACTTCCATGACCACCCTTCCCCGCTTCGGCCTCGGCACCTTCCGCCTCCAGGGCCAGACTGTCATCGACTCGGTGCTCACCGCGCTGGAACTCGGCTACCGCGCCATCGACACCGCGCAGATCTACGGCAACGAAGCCGAGATCGGCCAGGCCATCGAACGCAGCGGCGTGCCGCGCAGCGAGCTGTTCATCACCACCAAGGTGTGGACCGAGCACCTGGCGGCCGACCGCCTGGGCCCCAGCCTGCGCGAGAGCCTGGACAAGCTGCGCACCGACCATGTCGACCTGGCGCTGATCCACTGGCCCGCACCCGGCGGCGCGGTGCCGGTGGCCGAGTCGATCGGCGCGCTGCGGGCCGCGCAAGAGCAGGGCCTGACGCGGCAGATCGGCGTCTCCAACTTCAGCATCGCGTTGATGAAGGAAGCCATCGCCGCCGCCGGCCCCGGCCGCATCGCCACCAACCAGGTGGAGCTGCACCCTTACCTGCAGAACCGCCCGCTGGCCGACTTTGCGCGCAGCCAGGGCGTGGCG
>NZ_CAXFDV010000391.1:0-2049 GCF_964001545.1 uncultured Aquincola sp. | reverse complement strand
GCCGCTGGCCTGGCTGAAGCCCGAGGCGCCAAGGCCGAACTCGTCAGGCGAGGTGCACCAGCCGGCGGCGGTGAGCGCGGCTTCGTCGATCAGGTAGAAGCGGTTGGTGGTGCAGGCCAGCGCCGGCAGCTCGATGCCCGGGATGGCGGTGCGCAGGCTGCCGCTGAGGGTGAGTGTGCCGCTGCCGGCGCTGAGCACGGTGCCGGCCAGGCCGATGTCCTGCGTGCGGTCGCCGGCCGGCGTGCCCACGGTGACGCCGTTGCAGGCGCTGCCGCTGCAACGGGCCACGCTGCCTTCGGCCGTGGCCAGCTGCAGGTCCACCACCACCGCGCCGCGCAGCCGCAGCGTCAGCACGTCGCCATGGCGGTTGGTGAAACCCAGCGCCCGCACGCCGGCATCGTCGGCATCGGCCGCGTTCACCTTGGTCAGCGGGCAGAACTCGTCTTCCACGCTGCCGCTGCGCACCAGCACACGCTCGCCGCGGCAGCGCGCGGCCTCCTGCGCCAGCGCGCTGACGGCGGCCGCCACGCTGCCCTGCGTGCCAATGCGGGCCACCAGCGCCTGCAAGGTGTCGAACATCGGATCGCCCGCCGTGCGGTTGAAGGGCGTGGTGATGAAGTCGCCCAGCGTGGCCGGCAGCGCGAAGCCGTATTCACGTTGCAGCCAGCGCCGCACCCGCTGCTGGGCGGTGGCCACGCTGGCCGCATCGGCCGTCTCGAAGCCGCCGCGGCTGCCCAGCGCCGCGAAGTAGGGCTGCGGCTCGGTGGCCAGCAGTTGCGCCACCACCAGCGTGGTGAGCGGCGTGAGGTTGGCGGTGCCCGCGGCCAGGGCCACCGAGTACAAGCCGCCCGGCTCGGAAGAGGCCGCGCTGTCGCTCAGCAGGTAAGGGCCGCTGAGCTGGTCCAGGCTGGCCAGGTAGTCGCTGCCGTCCACTGGGGCCAGCCGGCCTTCGGCGGTGCGCGCGGTGCCCACCCGGCCCTTGACCGTGATCTGCAGGCTGCCCACCGCGGTGGGCGTGGCGCCGTTGCTCACCCGGCCCTGCAGGCTGGGCAGTGCCGCCGTGGGCGGGGGCGCCTCGGCATCGCCTTCGCTGCCGCCGCCGCAGGCCTGCAGCGCGGCCAGCAGCAGCGCGCAGGCGCCGGCGGCCAACCGGTGGCGCCAGATCGGTGGGGGCGATGGGACACAAGCGCAGGGGGCGACGGAGCGGGCAGGGGTCATGGCGCGGTGGGTCCAGGTCTGTTCGATAGGGGCTGCACGGCGGGCTTCACTGCGCCGGCATGTGCAGGCTGCCGTCCAGCACCAGCATGGGCTGGCCGTCGGCGCCGGCCAGCACGGTGCGGCCGAAGAAGAAGCTGCGCTCGGCCAGCGGGTCGGGTGGGGTGGCGGGGCTGCTGGTGGGGGTGCTGACGGAGACGCCGCTGCAGGCGCTGCCTCGGCAGGCGGCGCCGGGCCACTGCACCGCCACCACACGCTGGGCGGTGTCCACGCTCACGCGCAGCGTGCGGCCTTCGTGGTCGTGGAAGCGGTAGTGCCAGGTGCCGTCGTCGGCGATTTCCACGCCCGCGCCGCCCTGGCCGCAGAAGCGGCGCAGCGTGCCGTCGGCACTGCCGAGGGTCAGCGCCGGGCCGCTGCAGCCCAGGCCGGGCAGCTGGTCGTCGGCCGGCAGCCGCAGCTTCCCGTGCAGCACCACCGGGCCGCCGGGGCCGGCCAGCCGCAGGCCTTGCAGCTCCAGCGTGCCGGCACCGCCGGTCGGCCGGCTGCGCAGCTGCACCTGAGTGCCGCAGTCGTCGGCCTGGCAGCCCAGCTGGCGGCCGTCGCATGCCTGCAGCAGCACCTGGTGCAGCGCGCGCTCCACCGTGTCCACCCGCAGCTGCCAGCCCTGGCTGTCACCGGCGCGCACCAGGTAGCTCCGCACGCTGCCGGTCTGCTGCAGCTGCGTGGCGTCCATGCACACGGTGCGCGGCGCGGCACCGGGCTCGGTGATTTGCAGCGACTGCAGCGGGCAGGCGGCGGCCCACCGCGTGGTGGCCGGCACGCCGGGCCTGGTCG
>NZ_CAXFDV010000390.1:0-16789 GCF_964001545.1 uncultured Aquincola sp. | reverse complement strand
TCGCCCATGCCGGTGGGCGGGTTGCCGGTGACGGCGGCCTTGGCCATCTTGAACAGCTGGGTCAGCTTGTTTTCCTTCACGTCCCAGTAGTCGGCGTGCACGATGTCCACGCGCACCAGGGCCAGGTCGGGGTCGGTCGGGCCGCCCGGGAACCAGGCTTCGGCCATCTTGCTCCACAGCTGCTCGGCGCGGGCGCGGTCTTCCACCACGCGGGCGATGCCCGAGACGGACACGTACGAGTCCTTGTCGGTATCGGCATAGGCCACGTTGACGTTGGTGTCGCTGCTGATGTCGGCCACCGGCTCGCTCTTGCGCGACATGAAGAACCACAGCGTGTTGTCCTCGTTGATGGACTTGTTCTGCGTGGTCATCGGCCGCGAGTGCAGGTGGCCGTTGTCATGCTGGGTGGTGAACATCGCAAAGCGGATGTCCTTGATCAGCGACCAGAGGTGTTCGCGTTGCTTCTCCGGGGTCTCGTGTTCTTGCGCCATGTCTGCTCCTTGGGCTGTTGGAGCTTCAGCTTCGGCAAACCCCGTTCCTGCACGGCCATGAAAAAGGCCGGTCATGCGACCGGCCTTTTTCATCCTGGTCCGCGCGCCCTGCGGCGCCGCGGTCAGTTCGAAGCGGCGGAAGCCGGCGCTTCGGCGGCGGCGCCGGAAGCGGCACCCGCGGGGGCCATCGCCGGCTCTTTCAGGTTGCCACCGCCCTTGTTGGCCATGTAGACCACGGCGCGGCCGATCTCGAAGTCGGTGAAATCGCCACCGCCTTGCGCGCCCATGTTGCCCTTGCCGTGCAGCGCCGAATTGAGCAGCGCCTCATAGCCGGTGGACACGCGCGGCGCCCAGGCGGCGGTGTCGCCCAGCTTCGGCGCGCCGGCCGCGCCGGTGGCGTGGCAGGCCGCGCACTGCGCGTTGAACACCTGTTCGCCGGTCTTCATCGCGGCGGGGTCGGCCAGGTCCTTGATCTCGACCGTGCCCACCGGCTGGATGCGGCGCGCGACGGCTTCTTCAGCCAGCAAGTCGGTGCCCGCACCCGGCTTGTTGAAGCCCGCCACGTAGGTGGCCAGCAGCACGATGAGGAAGATGGGGATCAGGAACGAAAACACCACCGTCACGACCAATTGCTTGGGCGTCTTGATGGGGCCCTCGTGCGGCATGTCGTGCGGGTCGTTGATGACGGGCTTGTGTGCGTCGCTCATGCATTCCTCGGGTAGCGGCAGCGGATCGAGTGCGTGCCGGGCACGCAAAACCCCCGAAGTATAGGGGCCACGTTGCTGCCCCGCCTTTCATGGCTTGCCCGCACCTGCCTGGAAGGCCATCTGGCGAGTCAAGGCTACAATCCGCGTTTGGCGCCCGTAGCTCAGTGGATAGAGTATTGGCCTCCGAAGCCAAGGGTCGCTGGTTCGATCCCAGCCGGGCGCGCCACCTGCCGACAGCGGCCTGCATGTGCAGGCCGCTTTCTTTTTGGTCGGATGGATCAGGGCCTCACGGCCCGGCTCACTGCGCCGTGATGGTCACCGGCACATTGGCCGTGGCGCTTTGCCCGGTGGAATCCATCACCACCACCTTCAGGTTGTAGCTGCCGGCCACCGGCTTGGCCCAGCTGGCCGTGAGCGTCAGGCCGCTGGCCGAGAAGGTCATGCCCATGGGCACGCCCGAGATGGACACCGACAGTGCGGTGGCGCCCGGCGCGCTGATGGCGATGCTGCCGCTGACCGGCCTGCCCGCCACGCCGTTGATGGCCGCTGCGGTGATGGTGGGGCCGGGGACCGCGATCTTCACCGTGATCACGCCCTGGCCGGTAAGGCCGGTCTTGCTGTCCTTGGCGATGACCGTGACCGCGTAGGTGCCCAGCACCGGGCTGGCCCAGCTGATGAGGCCGGTGCTGCCGATGCCCATGCCCGCCGGCGCGCCCGCCAGGCTGTAGGTCACCGGGTTGCTGGCCGTGACGCTGGCACTGAAGCTCAGCGCCACGCCCGGCTTGCCGGTGATGGTGGTGCTCGCCACCGAAGGCGCCAGCGCCGGGGCGATGACCACCGTGACCACGCCCTTGCCGCTGAGGCCGGTGACGTTGTCCTTGGCGTTGACCGTGACCGCATAGGTGCCGGCCACCGGCGTGGCCCAGCTCACTGCGCCGTTGCTGGCGCCGATGACCATGCCCGCCGGCGCGCCGCTGAGCGAGTAGCTGACGGCATTGGCCGAGGTGGCCGCGACGCTGAAGGCCAGCGCGCTGCCCACGCGGCCGTTGACCGTGGTGCTGGTGACCACCGGGGGCAGCGGCGCCTCGATCTTGATGCTGTAGACGCCCTGGCCGCTGAGGCCGGTGACGCTGTCCTTGGCCACCACGGTGACGGCATAGGTGCCGACCACCGGCGCGGGCCAGCTCACGGCGCCGTTGCTGCCGATGACCATGCCGCCGGGCGCGCCGGTCAGACCATAGGTCAGTGCATTGCTGCCGCTGGCCGAGACGGTGAAGGTGAGCGGCGTGCCCACCTTGCCGGTGATGCTGGCCGGCGTGACCACCGGCGCGGGCGCGGTGCTGGCGCTGCCGGCCAGCGTACCCAGCAGCGACGACACGTTGGGCGTGCCCAGGCCGGTGGCCGGGTCGTAGCCCACACGGGCATAGCAGATGGTGCAGGTGCCATGGCTGCCGCTGGTGACGTCGGCAAAGGCCGAGGCGTAGGTGCCCGGCACCGTCGCCACCGGGCCGTACAGCGTGGCATGTGCCGCGCCGATCACGGCCTTGCCGGCCTGCTTGCGCATGGCGTTGGCTGCGGCGATCACGCCCGCCCACTGCGGCGTCGAGAGGCTGGTGCCGCCCGCGCTGATCCAGTTCACCGTGCTGCTGCCAGGCTGCATCACCGCCACGTACTGTCCGGTGGAGGGGTTGGCATTGAAGGCGACGTCGGCCACGTTGCGGCGGGCCACGGTGCCCAGGCCGGGCACGGCCGCCGTCTGGTAGGCCGGCACGGCGGTATAGGCGCTCATGCCGCCGCCGGTGCCGGACCACACCACCTCCTGGCGGCTGCCGCTGCCGGTGTAGGTGAGCGAGGTGCCGCCCACCGCCAGCACCTTGGGCGAGACCGACGGCCACGAGACCGCCGCGCCCGAGTCGCCGGTGGCGGCCAGGTAGGTCATGCCGGTGCCGGTGAAGGCGCTGTCGACCGATGCGGTGTAGCTGCCTTCGTTGGCACCGAAGCTCATCGACACCACACCCGGGCCCATGGCATTGGCCAGACGCACTGCGGCCAGCAGGTTGTTGAGCGAAGCATCGGGCGCCTCGATCAAGACGATGCGCGCCAGCGGCGCGGTGGCATGCGCCCACTGCACGTCCAGCGCGATCTCGGTGGCCCAACCCGCGTCGTAAGCCGGTGCGGTGCTCGTCATGCCGCCGGCAGCGGTGCTGTACACCACCGACAGCTCGCACGCCGCCGCGGCCGGTGCCGGCAGCGGCAGGCTGGCGGTGGGCGCGATGGCCTTGGTGGTGCAGCCCGGCAGGCCGAACTTCTGGTTGAAGGCCGCCAGCTCGGCCACGACGTTGGGGTTGTGGTTGGCGTTGACGATGTAGATCGTCTGCCCTGCGCCCAGCTGCGCTGCCTGCGTGGCCGTGGGCGTGGTGCCGGCTGCGGGCAGCGGCGGCAGGCCGTAAGCGGCGCGGATCTGCGCGGGCGAATAGGTGGACACCGCGGTGCTGCCGGCCAGCGGCGTGGCCGTGCCGTCGTTGCTGGCGCTATCGGCCGACGCACGCGGCGCCGACAAGGCCTGGCTGCGACGCGCGCCTTGCAGCGCCTGCACCGTCAGCCGCGCGGTGCCCAGCGCCTGCTGGCCTTCGGGCACCTGCTGCACGCGCGGGCCGCGACGGGCCGAGGCGGCATGGTCGTGGGCATCGCGGTCATCGGGTTCGTCCAGCAGCACCGGCGCCACATGGAAGGCAGGCTTGGCCACTACCAGCGCGTCGGCATCGGGCAGCGTGTCCGATTGCAGCGCCAGGGTGGTGATGCCGGTGGCCAGCGGGGCCGCGGCCGATACGCTGGTGCTGGCAGGGGAATCGCCGCCACCGCCGCCGCAGGCGGAAAGCAGCGCGGCCATGCAGGCGGAGAGGAGGAAGGTGTGTTTCATGCGAAGCCTCGGCAGTAAGGTGCAGCCAGGGCGACGCCATGCGGCCATCCGCCTGTACGCCAGGCGGTCGGTCGGCAACCCCGCTGCCATGGCGCTTGCGCGCGGTAGGCCGGTGGCTTTGCGTCCCCGCCTTTCGACGGGTTTGCCCTGAAGGCCTCCACCATAAGGGGGAAGGCCGTCGGGCACGCGTTAAAGAAGTCATGAAAGCGGCGCCCGCTCATTTGTGATTGACTGCAAGCGGTTGCAAGTGGCGTGACGGGCGGCGCGTGGGTTCCTCGACAATCCGCGCCATGTCCACGCCCTCCTTGCCCTTGCAGACCCGGCCCGTTGCAGCCACCTGGCTGCCGGCCACGGTGGCGTGGGCGGCGCTGCTGCTGGCCGGCTGCGCCAGCGGCCCCAAGGGGCCCGGCGGCTGGCCCGACAAGGACGGCCCCGACCCCAACCCGCCGCCCAACCTGATGAGCGTGCCCGACGCCGAGCCGCGGGTGGAGATGATCCGCACCGGCGGGCCCAACAAGCCCTACGAGGTGCTGGGCCGCAGCTATGTGCCCATCACCAGCGATTCACCGGTGATGCAGGTGGGGCTGGCCTCGTGGTACGGCCGCAAGTTCCACGGCAAGCCCACGGCCAGTGGCGAGCTGTACAACATGTACTCGATGACGGCGGCGCATCCCACGCTGCCCATTCCCAGCTACGCGCGGGTGCGCAACCCCGCCAATGGCAAGGAAGTGATCGTGCGGGTGAACGACCGCGGACCCTTCCACAGCACGCGGGTGATCGACCTGAGCTACACCGCGGCGCTGAAGCTGGGCCTGTTGCGCGGGGTGGCGCCGGTGCAGCTGGAGCGGCTGACCAACGACGAGATACGCGTCGGCACCTGGCGCCGGCCGCAGCCGGACGAGACCCTGCTGGCGGCCGCGCCGCCCGCGGGCACCACGGCGGTGGTGCAGGCCAATGCGGCGGTAGCGCCTGCTGCTGCAGCCGCTCCGGCGGCTGCCACTGCGGCGCCGCCAGCAGCGGCCACGCCCTCCCCTGCGCCCGCCAACGGCACGGTCGTCGCTGCGGTGGCCCTGCCCGCCGCGCCCGCGCCCGAACCGGCGACGCAGCTGCCGCTGACGCAGGAAACCGCTCCGGCCCGCGTGCCGGGCGCGGTGGGCTTCTGGGTGCAGCTGGGCGCCTTCAAGGCGCACGACAGCGCGGTGACGCTGCAGCGCCGGGTGATGGCCGAGCTGGACATGCTGTCACCGCTGCTGGCCATCTTCAACGAAGGCGCGGTGCACCGGCTGCAGGCCGGACCCTATGCCACGCGCGACGATGCGGCCCAGGTGGCGCAGCGGCTGAGGACCACGCTGCAACTGGCGCCCATCATCGTTCAGCGACGCTGATCCATAGAACGGCCCGGCTCAGCGCCCGCCCGCCACGTCCACGATGGCGCCGGTGGTGTAGCTGGCGTCTTCCGACAGCAGCCACACGATGGCCGCAGCGATCTCATCCGCGCGGCCGGGGCGCTGCATCGGAATCAGCGCGCTGGAGGTATGCGCCCGGTCGGGCCAGCCGCCCGAGGCATGGATGTCGGTGTCGATGATGCCGGGCCGCACCGCGTTCACGCGGATGCCCTCCAGCGCCACCTCGCGCGCCAGGCCCACGGTGAAGGTGTCGATCGCGCCCTTGCTGGCCGCATAGTCCACGTACCAGCCCGGCGCGCCCAGCACCGCCGCCTTGCTCGACAGGTTGACGATGGCGCCACCCCGGCCGCCGCCGGCCTGGCGTGCGGCCTCGGTGGCGTGCACCGTGCTCATGCGGCGCACCGCCTCGCGCGCGCACACGAAGCTGCCGACGATGTTGGTGTTGAACATGCGCTGTAGCCGCTGCACCGTCATGTCGGCCACGCGCTGGTTCTCGGCCACCACGCCGGCGTTGTTCACCAGCGCACCCAGCGGGCCCAAGGCAGCATCCACCGCCTCGAACATCGCCAGCACCTGGGCCTCATCGGCCACGTCGGCCTGCACCGGCAGCGCGCGCCGGCCCAGGGCGGTGATCTGGGCGCACACGGCGGCGGCGGCCTGCGCGTCGCGGGCGTAGTTCACCGCCACGTCCCAGCCCTGCTGCGCGCAGCGCAATGCGGTGGCCGCGCCGATGCCGCGGCTGCCGCCAGTGACCAGCACCACCCGCGGCACCCCCGGGGCAACCCCACTTGTGTAGACAACTTGGGCGTTCATCGGCCCATCATGACATGCGCTTGGGTACAGTGGGCCGCAACCACACAGGAGACAAACGATGCTGTACAGACGGTCGTTCCTGGGCGCTGCCAGCCTGCTGGCCCTGCCCGCCACCTTGCGTGCGCAGGCACTGGAAAAGCCCAAGCTCACGCTGGCCGTGGGCGGCAAGAACCTGCTGTACTACCTGCCGCTGACCATCGCCGAGCAGCTGGGCTACTTCAAGGCCGAAGGGCTGGACGTGTCCATCGTCGATTTCGCCGGCGGCTCGCAGGCCTTGCGCGCGGTGGTGGGCGGCAGCGCGGACGTGGTCTCGGGCGCGTTCGAGCACACCATCAACATGCAGGTCAAGGGCCAGAAGCTGCGCGCCTTCGTGCTGCAGGGCCGGGCGCCGCAGATCGTGCTGGGCGTCAACCCCAAGACCATGCCCAACTTCAGGTCGGTGGCCGACCTGAAGGGCAAGAAGATCGGCGTCACCGCGCCGGGCAGCAGCACCAACGTGATGACGAACTTCGTGCTGGCCAAGGCCGGCCTGAAGCCTTCGGACGTGAGCATCATCGGCGTGGGTGCCACGCAGGGCGCGGTGGCGGCCATGCGCAGCGGCCAGATCGACGCCATCAGCAACCTCGACCCGGTGATCACGCTGCTGCAGCGCTCGGGCGATTTGAAGATCGTGTCGGACACCCGCATCGTGGCCGAGGCCGACAAGGTGTTCGGCGGCCCGATGCCCGCGGCCTGCCTGTACGCGCCGCAGAGCTTCATCGACAAGAACCCCCTCACCACGCAGGCGCTGGCCAATGCCATCGTGCGGGCCGACAAGTGGATACAGGCCGCCGGGCCCAACGACATCATCAAGACGGTGCCCGAGGCGTTTTTGCTGGGCGACCGCGCGGTGTACATCGACGCCTTCCTGGCGGCCAAGGGTGCCTTGTCGCCCGACGGCCTGGTGCCCGACAAGGGCCCCGAGACGGCGCAGCGCGCGCTGGCCAGCATCGATGCCGAAGTGGCCAAGGCCAGCATCGACCTGCAAGCGGTGTTCACCAACGACTTCGCGCGCAAGGCCAACCAGAAGTACCCCAGGGCATGACGGCCGACGCCACCGTGCCGGCCCTGCACCTGGCCGGCGTGGCCTGCACCTTCATCAGCAAGGACGATCGCAGCCAGCGCTACACCGCGGTGCGCGACGTCACGCTGACGGTGGGCGCGGGCGAGTTCGTCTCGGTCGTTGGCCCCACCGGCTGCGGCAAGAGCACGCTGCTGAACATGGCTGCCGGCCTGCTGCAGCCCAGTGCCGGCAGCGTGCAGGTTTTCGGCCAGCCGCTCGCCGGCATCAACCGCCGCGCGGGCTACATGTTCCAGGCCGAAAGCCTGATGCCCTGGCGCACTGCGCTGGCCAACGTGATGGCGGGGCTGGAGTTCCGCGGCGTGGCCGATGCCCGCACGCAGGCCGAAGCCTGGTTGCGGCGTGTGGGCCTGGGCGGCTTCGGCGACCGCTACCCGCACCAGCTGTCGGGCGGCATGCGCAAGCGCGTGAGCCTGGCGCAGACGCTGGCGCTCGACCCCGACATCATCCTGATGGACGAGCCCTTTTCCGCGCTGGACGTGCAGACGCGCCAGCTGATGGAAAACGAGGTGCTGGACCTGTGGGCCGCCAAGCGCAAAGCGGTGCTGTTCATCACCCACGACCTGGACGAAGCCATCGCGATGAGCGACCGCGTGGTGGTGCTGTCGGCCGGCCCGGCGGCGCACCCGATCGGCGAATTCAGCATCGACCTCGAGCGCCCGCGCGACGTGGCCGAGGTGCGCACCACGCCGCGCTTCGTGGAACTGCACAAGGCCATCTGGGACGTGCTGCGCGAAGAGGTGCTCAAGGGCTATGCCCAGCAATTGCAGAAAGGGGCGGCCTGATGCGCCATGTACGCCTGTGGCAGGCCCTGGTGCTGGTCGGCGTGTTCGTGCTGTGGTGGGCGCTGACCACGCCGGGGCTGATTCCGCCGCTGCTGTTCGACAACGACCGCCAGGCCGCCTTCTTCTTCGGTGAGCCGGTGAAGGTGCTGGGCCGGGTGTGGGACTGGTTCTTCGTCAGTGCCGACATCTACCACCACCTGGGCATCACGCTGCTGGAAACGGTGCTGGCCTTCGGCCTGGGCACGCTGATGGGCCTGGGCTGCGGCCTGTGGCTGGCGCTCAGCCCGCTGGCCGCCGCCATCCTCGACCCGTACATCAAGGCGCTGAACTCGATGCCGCGGGTGATCCTGGCGCCCATCTTCGCGGTGTGGTTCGGCCTGGGCGTGGCCAGCAAGGTGGCGCTGGGCATCACGCTGGTGTTTTTCATCGTGTTCTTCAACGTGTACCAGGGTGTGAAGGAAGTGAGCCCGGTGGTGCTGGCCAATGCCCGCATGCTGGGCGCCAGCCAGCGCCAGCTGCTGCGCCATGTGTACCTGCCCAGCGCCACCAGCTGGGTGTTCAGTTCGCTGCACACCTCGGTGGGCCTGGCCTTCGTGGGCGCGGTGGTGGGCGAGTACCTGGGCTCTTCGCAGGGCGTGGGCTACCTCATCCTGCAGGCCGAAGGCGCCTTCGACATCAACACGGTGATGGCCGGCATCCTGGTGCTCACGGCGTTTGCGCTGGTGCTGGACGGGCTGGTGGGCCGCATCGAGCGCCGGCTGATGAAGTGGCAGCCGCGCACCGGCGAAACCGAGAAACTCTGAGCCCGCAGCACTGAGGAGGACGCCGCCATGGCCAAGAACTTCGACGAGATGGAGGACAGCAACCGCTCCGGCAACCCGAGCATCCATGAGGTGTCGGACCCGGCCCGGCGGCTGTGGCTGCGTGGCGGCGCGGGCGCGGCGGTGGCGGGCTGGTTCGGGCCTTCGCTGGCGGCCTTGGGCGGCCTGGGCGCGCTGGCGGGCTGCGCCACCGCGCCGGGTGCGAGCAGCAGTGCAGCACCGGGCGGCTCGCGCCTGGGCTTCACGGCGGTGCCGCCCTCCAAGGCCGACACGCTGGTGGTGCCCGAGGGTTATGTGGCCGAGGTCATCGCGCCCTGGGGTGAGCCCATCGGCGTGCCGGGCCGCATGCCGGCCTGGCGCCGCGACGCCGGCAACAGCGCCGACGAGCAGGCGGTGCAGACGGGCATGCACCACGACGGCATGCAGTTCTATCCGCTGGAAGGCTCATCGACCCACGGCCTGCTGGTGATGAACCATGAGTACACCGACGAAGGCCTGCTGCACGGCCCGGGCGCGTCGGCCGACAGCCCGGCGGGTGTGCGCAAGTCGCAGGCTTCGCACGGCGTCTCGGTGATCGAGGTCGAATTGAAGGACGGCCGCTGGCAGATGGTGCGGCCCAGCCGGCTGGCGCGGCGCTTCACCGCGTTCACGCCTTTCCGCGTGAGCGGCCCGGCGGCCGGCCATGCCTTGATGCGCACTGCCTTCGATCCCGAAGGCCGCACCGTGCTGGGCACGCTGAACAACTGCGCCAGCGGGCGCACACCCTGGGGCACCTACCTGTCGGGCGAAGAGAACTTCGCCTTCTACTTCAGCGGCGGCGAGCAGACCACGAAAGACCAGGCCCGCTGGGGCCTGCCCAAGAAGGCCTTCTACCCCTGGCCCAACCACGACGCGCGCTTCGACGCCAGCCGCCACCCCAACGAGTTCCACCGCTTCGGCTGGGTGGTGGAAATCGACCCGATGGACCCGACCAGCACGCCGGTCAAGCGCACCGCGCTGGGCCGCGCCGCGCATGAAGGCGCCTGGGTGGCGGTGACGCGCGACGGCCGGGCCGTGGTGTATTCGGGCGAAGACGCACGCTTCGAGTACATCTACAAGTTCGTCAGCCGCGACCGCATCGCGCCGGCCGGCAACGGCCTGACCGCCGCCCAGGCCAACCGCGAGCTGCTGGACCACGGCACGCTGTACGTGGCCCGCTTCGACGCCGACGGCACCGGCCGCTGGCTGCCGCTGGTGCAGGGCCAAGGGCCGCTGACCGCCGCCAACGGCTTTGCCGACCAGGGCGAAGTGGTGATGAAGACCCGCCAGGCCAGCGACCTGCTGGGCGCCACCAGGATGGACCGGCCCGAGTGGCTGGCCATCGACAGCGACTCGCGCTGGGTGTACTGCACCCTCACCAATAACACCCAGCGCGGCCAGCCCGGCAGGCCCGGCCCCGACGCCGCCAACCCACGCGCCGAGAACGCGATGGGCCAGATCATCCGCTGGCAGGAAGACGGCGACTTCGACGGCGTGACGATGCGCTGGAACCACCTGCTGCTGACGGGCGACCCGGCCAACAGCCGGCCCGAGGCGCGCGGCAATGTGAAGGGCGACTTCTTCGGCTGCCCCGACGGCCTGATGTTCGACCGCCGCGGCGTGCTGTGGATACAGACCGACGCCCATGCCACGCAGATGAACAAGGGCGAGTTCGAGCGCATCGGCAACAACCAGATGCTGGCCTGCGACCTGGCCACCGGCGAGGTGCGGCGCTTTCTCACCGGGCCGGTGAACTGCGAGATCACCGGTGCGGCGATGACGCCCGACCAATCGACGCTGTTCATCAACATCCAGCACCCCGGCGAAACCCCGTCGGACATCAGCAAGCCCGATGCGCCGCAGCTGTATTCCAGCTGGCCCGACTACCAGCCCGACGGCCGGCCGCGTTCGGCCACCGTGGTGATCCGCCGGCGCGACGGCGGCGTGGTGGGCACCTGAGCAGCGCCGCCCGGCCGCGCGACAATCCGGCATGACCGCCGCCCCGCCCCTGACCGACGCCGAAGTCGCTGAACTCGACGGCCTGCTGGCCACGCTGCCCGAGCCGCTGGAACCGCTGGAGGCCAGCGCGCTCGACGGTTACCTGGTGGGCTTGCTGCTGCAGCCGCGGCCGGTGCCGCCCACGCGCTGGCTGCCCTACGTGCACGACGTGGAAGGCCGCCGCGCGCCGCCCGGCGTGCCGCTGGAGCGGCTACATGCGCTGGTGCTGCGCCGCCATGCCGAGCTGAATGCCGCCATTGACCAGCGCCAGTGGTTCGACCCCTGGCTGTTCGAGGCCGAGGAAGACGCCTCGCCATCGGAAGCGGTGATGCCCTGGGTGGCCGGCTTCGCCACCGCCATGTCGCTGTTTCCCGAGCTGATGGACGGGGACGATCCCGCGCTGCTGGAGCCGCTGGCCACGCTGTTCGCCCACCTCGACCCCGACGACCTGGAAGACGCCGACGAGCTGCTGGCCGAGATCGAGTCGCTGGAGCCGCCGACCGACATGACCGAGGCGGTCGACGGCCTGGTGCGCAGCACGCTCAAGCTGGCCGACGTGTCGCGGCCCAAGGCGGCGGCCCGTGCTGCCAAGCGCCCGGGCGGCGGCCGGCCCCGGCCGGGCGGCCCGCGGCCGTCGCAACGTCCGCGCGGCGGCAAGCCGCGCGGCTGACGGCCCGACCGGCTCAGCCGCCCCAGAGTCGCCGTGCGTGTTCGCCCAGGCCCTGGGCCACGCTCGCGAAACGGTCGCCCTTGACCCGCTGCGCGTTCGGAAACTCCGCCGCGATGCGGTCGGCCAGCGGCGCCAGGCCGGTGGAGCCGCCGGTGAAGTACAGCACGTCCACCTGATCGGGCCGCACGCCGGCCTCGCGCGCCGTCTGCACGCCCGCATCGACGATGCGCTGCAGATCGGCATCGAGCGCGCGCATCGCGGTGGCTTCGTCCAGCACGGCCTGCAGGCCCGGCTCGATGTCGTCCAGCGCCACCGGCGCGGCGCCGCCTTCGGCCACCGCGATCTTGGCCTCTTCGGCCTTGGCGGCCAGCGCATGGCCCAGGCGCAGGCTCACCGCGCGCATCAGCCGCTGATGCAGTTGCACGTCGCCGTAAAAGTCGCGCATGCGGCGCAGCTCGGCCACGCGGCCTGGGGCGTACACGGTGTTGATCAGGTGCCAGGTGGCCAGGTCGAAGTACACCTTGTTGGGCACTTCGCGCCCACCCGGCCCCAGGCTGCGGTAGCCCAGCAGCGGCAGGATGGCGGCCAGCTCCAGGTGGCGGTCGAAATCGGTGCCGGCGATGTGCACGCCGTGGTTGGCCAGCACGTCGTCCAGCCGCTCCAGCCGCTGGCGGCGCTCGGGGCCTACCCGCACCAGCGAGAAGTCGGAGGTGCCGCCGCCGATGTCGGCCACCATCACCAGGTGCTCGCGCTCGGCGGTGCGCTCGAAGTCGAAGGCGGCGGCGATGGGCTCGAGCTGGAAGCTCACGTCGGTGAAACCCACGCTGCGCGCCGCCCGCTCCAGCGAGGCCTGGGCCTGCGCGTCACGCTCGGCGTCGTCGTCGACGAAGGCCACCGGCCGGCCCAGCACCACCCTTTGCAGCGGCTCGCCGGCCGTTGCCTCGGCCAGCTGCTTCAGGTGGCGCAGGTAGTCGCCGATCACGTCCAGGTAGCGCACCGCCTTGCCGCCGCCCACGTCGGTGTGCTGGTCCACCAGGGTGGAGCCAAGCACGCTTTTCATCGAGCGCATCAGCCGGCCGTCCAGCCCGTCGATGTACGAGGCCAGCGCCACGCGGCCGTAGCTGCGCTCGGGCTCGCCGGGCTGGCCTTCTTCCACCGCGTAGAACACCGCGGTGGGCATGGTGCGTTGGCCAGGCTCCACCTCCACCAGGCCGGCGCCCGGCAAGGCGATGGCGGAATTGGACGTGCCGAAGTCGATGGCGCAGCCGGCTGGCTTCATGCGGGGCCCCTGGGCAAAAGGGGCGGGATTCTAGAGAGGCTTCAAAGCCCGGCCACCATCAGGGAGGCCGCGACGCTGAACATCACCAACGCCACGCCTGCATCCACCACCCGCCAGGTGGCCGGCCGCGCCAGCCACGGCGCCAGCGCCGCCGCGCCGTAGCCCAGGAGCATGAACCACAGCACCGAGGCGCTGCCCGCCCCTGCCGCAAACAGTGGCCGCGCCGCCGCCGGCTGCTGCGCCGCCACCGTGCCCACCAGCACCAGCGTGTCCAGGTACACGTGCGGGTTGAGGTAGGTCAGCGCCGCCGTGGTGCCCAGGGTGGCCGCCAGGCTCTGCGTCCGGGCGGCAGCCTGCAGCCCCTGCGCCGCCGGCCGCCAGGCGCGCCGCGCCGCCTGCCAGCCACACCAGGCCAGGAACAGCGCGCCGCCCCAGCGCAGCGCTTCCATCAGCCAGGGCAACTGCGTCAAGGCGCCACCCACGCCGAACACGCCCGCCATCACCAGCAGCACGTCGGAAGCGGCGCAAAAGGCCACCACCGGCCCCACATGCCGGCGCATCAGCCCCTGGCGCAGGATGAGCGCGTTCTGCGCGCCGATGGCGACGATGAGGCCGGCCATTAGCACGAAGCCGTTGAGAAAAGCGGGTGGGGTCAGCATGGCGCGCATGGTGCCGAAAACGACGCACGAATGAAGCAATGCTGAAGATCGATTATGCAAGTTAAGCTGCACTGCATGAACGCCTCCACTCTCGATCCGGCTGCACTGGCCTGCCTGGTGGCCCTGTCCGACACCGGCAGCTTCGCCGCCGCCGCGCAGCGGCTGGCCTTGACGCCTTCGGCCGTCTCCCAGCGCATGCGCGCGCTGGAAGCGCAATGGGGTCAGCCGCTGGTGGTGCGCACCCGGCCGCTGGACTTCACGCCTTCGGGCGCCGTGCTGCTGCGGCTGGCGCGGCAGTGGCAGTCGCTGGCGGCCGAGGCGGCGCGCCAGCTGGGCGCCGACGGCGCGCACGGTGAGCGGGTGCCCATCAGCGTGAACGCCGACAGCCTGGCCACCTGGGTGCTGCCCGCACTGGACGGCCTGATGCAGGAAGGCCTGACCGCCGGCCACGGCATCGACCTGCGGGTGGACGACCAGGACTTCACCCATGAAGCCCTGCGCGCCGGCACGGTGCTGGGCTGCGTGAGCAGCCTGGCCGAGCCCATGCACGGCTGCAGCGCCGAACGCCTGGGCGTGATGCGCTACCTGGCGGTGGCCAGTCCTGGCTTCGTGCGGCAGCAGCTGCCCCAGGGTCTGCGTGCCGCCGACCTGGCGCGCGTGCCGATGCTGGTGTTCAACCGCAAGGACAGCCTGGCCGCGCGCTGGGCGCAGCAGGCCTTCGGCCTGGCCGACCTGCGGCTGCGTGAGCGCCATGTGCCCGCCACCGATGCCTACCTGGAAGCGGCCGAGCGCGGCTGGGGCATCGCGATGGTGGCCGAGCTGCAGGCGAGGCCCGCCATCACGGCGGGCCGGCTGCAGCCGGTGGCGCCGCAGGTACCGGTGGACGTGGCGCTGTACTGGCACCAGTGGCAACTGGAAGGGCGCAGCGCACCGGCCGGTGGCGGCCGCAGCTTGCTGGCGCGCGTGGGTGCAGCCTTGAAGCAACACGCCGCGACGGTGTTGGCCCCCTGACACGCGGGTTCGCAGCATTGACACATGGCGCTGCCACGCTGGCGCCATCGCATTCGGCCGGGTCTGTGATGTCGTCGTTGCGCGACAGCGAGGCACCGTGGACGTGGGGGATGTGACGTGTGGCGCGATGACGTGGGATTCACGTTTCAGAAACATCGCGCTCAGATCGAAACTTGCTGTCACACACCCCGTGAGGCTGACGACATGAATGCCACCACCCGCTCGCTGCTGTTCCGTCGTTCCAAGAGGCTGGTGGCGCCGCGCCCGCTGGACCCGGCCGACATGGGCGCTGAGCTGGGCCTCAACCTGCGGCTGGAGCGCGATGCCGAAGAGGCGCTGCGCGCCCCGGTGCTGCAGGCCCGCAGCGGCAGTGGCATCGGCTGGATGGCGCTGCTGCAGCGCCGCCGCGCCTGATCAGCCGAACACCCGAATGGGCTTGAACGGGTCGAACCCGTCAGGCTCGTTTCTTTGAGCCAGGCCCCGCGCCTGGCACACCACCCGAGACACCCCGCCGCCAGGCCGTTGCACCGTGTAGTCGTGGCGGCAGTGCAGGTGCCCATGCAGCCACAGATCGGCCTGCACGATCAGGTCGTCGTCGGCATTGCAGAAGCTGGCCGTGCCGTTCTGCTGCCCGTAGCGCGGGTCGGCGCTGCGCAGGCTGGGCGCGAAATGCGTCACCACCACCGTCGCGTCCCAGCGGCCGTCGGCCGGTTCGGCCAGCGTGCGGGCCAGCCAGTCGCGGCAAGCCAGGGCTTCTTCCCGCACCGCAGGCGCATCGAACGGCCGGCCATGGATCGTGGCCTGCATCACCCGCTGGAAGTAGCTGCCGGCGCGCAATGCCTTGTCGCGGCGGGCCGGGCCGAACAGGTCGAAATCGCTCCAGCGCACGGTGCCTGCAAAACGCACGCGGCGGCCCTGCGCATCGGTCAGGATCACCGTGTCGCGTTCCAGCAGCGTGATGCCCACCGCGGCGCATTCGGTGCGCAATGCAGGCAAGGCCTCGGTCAGTTCGCGGCGGTCGAACTCATGGTTGCCGGCCACGAAGATCACCGGCACCGGCCAGCCTGCAAAGCGCTGCAGCGACTGCCAGCGGCTGTCCAGGTCGCCGGCCAGCACCAGCAGTTCGGCGCCCGGCGCGGGCTGCGGCTCGAAGCTTTCGCTCTCCAGGTGCAGGTCGGACAGCAGCTGCAGGTGCATCGCGCGCGGCTACCCGGTCAGCTGCGCCCGTGGCACTGCTTGAACTTCTTGCCGCTGCCGCAGGGGCAGGGATCGTTGCGGCCCACCTTGGGTTCGTCGCGGCGCACCGTCTCCACCTTGTAGCGGGCTTCGGCGGTCTGGTCCCAGAGGTCGTAGACCGCATGCACCAGGTCTTCGATGCCGGGGTCGATGTCGGCCAGCGGATGCTCGCGGTCCAGCGTGGCGACGATGTCCTTGTCTTCGTCGGTCTCGGGCGGCAGGTGGCGATAGAGGCGCGACAGGGCCAGCTGCACGCCGTCGTCGTCCAGCTCCAGCAGGCCGGGGAAACGCTCCTGCGCCCAGTGAAAGCCGGCCACCCAGGGCATCAGCGCGCGAGAGGCTTCGGACAGCTGCGGCTCGTACTCGCTCACCGGCGCCGAGCGGTCCAGGTCGACCACCAGCGGGTCGAACCAGCCATCGTCCACCAGCGCGGCATTGAGGGCGGCGTGGCGCCGCTCGATCAGCTGGCGGCAGCGCGCCAGCCAGTCCGGGTCGGTGCCCTCAGGCAGCGTACCCGTTTCCAGGTCGAAGATGGGCGGCAGCCATTCTTCGATGGGCACCAGGCGGGGCTGCACCAGCACGCCGCACAGGTAGCCGTCGAGCATGATCGCGTCGAGCGGCTCCGCCGGCTCGGGCGTCTGGGTCAGCAAGGTGTCCAGCTCGTCGAGCTCGGCGTCGGTCAGGTCGAGTTTCATGCCCCGATTGTCGCCGCTGCTCAAAAAGCAAAAGGGCGGTGCTGGTGCACCGCCCTGTTCTTGGCTGCGGCGGGCGCAAGGCCCGCGTGCCTGGCGATCAGGCCGAGCGACGGCGACGGGCCATGAAGCCCACGGCGCCCAGGCCGGCCAGCATCAGCGC
>NZ_CAXFDV010000389.1:0-4426 GCF_964001545.1 uncultured Aquincola sp. | reverse complement strand
GCGCGGCCGACGTGGACGCCGAAGCGGGCGCAAGGCCTTGCAGGCGCGTCAGGGCGGAGGGGGCGATGGCGGACAGGTTCATGGCGTTGGCAGCAAGTGGGGGTCAGCCTAGGCGCCAGCGCGCTGGCGGGCCAGCCGGGGCGCGCCCCAGCTGGGGTCGACCCCAGGGTCAGTCGGCCTGGGCGCGGAACCAGCCGGTGGTCTCGCTGCGCGCCGTCAGCACGAAGGCCTGGCGCATGCGCTCCCCGCTGGTGGCTTCCACGCTGGCGGCCAGGCTGCCGATGAAGAAGATGGACAGCAGGCTGCCCATCTGGCGGAAAGCATCGGCGAACTGCGCCTGCAGCGCGCCGCCCTTCTTCAGGTCGGTCTCGTTGATGTACTGCTGGTCGACCTTGCGCACCTGGCCGGCGCTGTCCAGTGCCAGGAAGCCGCTGCCGAAGCGGTTCTCGTGCAGCACGTTGCCGTCGTCCACCGCCAGGTCGGCCAGGCGTCCCCAGCCCTTGGCTTCCTCGAATTGCAGGTCGCCGCGGGTGTTGCTGTCGATGCCGCTGACGTGCACCGCATAGTCTTCATTGGTGATGGTGACCTTGGACGACACCGTGGCCTCGGCATTGCCCTGCCAGGGTGTGGTCTCGATGGTCACCTTGGTGCCGTCGTCCAGCGCGAAGGTGGTGGTACCCCAGAAGTCGAAGCTGTGCTTGCCGTCGATGTCCACATGCGGGTCGCCCCAGATGCGGTAGTCCTCGCCGGTGTTCTTGTTCTGGATGCGGACGGTGTTGTCGTCGTCCATCGTGATGCGGTAGTTGTCGTTCTCGAACTGCACCTTGCCGCCCACCATCGTGGTGGCTGCGTTGGTGGGGTTGCCGGGATCGGCGGCGCGGGTGGCGAAGGCGCTGGCGGAGAGTGCCGCGGCAGACTGCACGTTCATGAGAAAGCTCCTGGTGGTGATCGTTGCGGCCGCCACTTCAGCAGGAAGCGCCGCGCCACGCATGCCCGGGCGTGCCCCAGCTGGGGTGCACCACAACGGCCGACCGGACCATGAAGCCCGCCCTACCCCGGCGGAAACAGCCGCGCCAGCGTGGGCAGCACCGCCGCGATGCGGCGCGCCAGCTCGTCGGCAAAGCCCTGCACCAGCGTGCCCAGCAGCAGCAGCCAGATGGCGGTGGCCGCCAGCGCCTTGAGCGACATCGACACCGCGATGACGTTGAGCTGCGGCGCATACCGGTTGACCAGGCCCAGCGACAGATCGACCGCGAACATCACCACCAGCGCGGGCGCAGCCAGCAAAAAGGCCAGCGCCATCAGCTCATGCAGATAGCCCTCGAACACGCGCAGGCCCTGCAGCTGCGGCGCCAGCCCGGTCTGCGCCAGCGGCCACATGCGAAAGCTCTCCAGCAGCACGCCGATGAAGAGCATGAAGCCGCCGCCGAACATGAAGAGAAAGCCCGCCAGCCGCCCCAGCAGCGCGCCGGTGACCGACACCTGCTGGCCCGACATCGGGTCCATCAGCTGGCCGTTGCCCACCGCCACCTTGGTGTCGACGATCTGCCCCGCGGCCTGGAAGGCCCACAGGAAGGCGGCCAGGCCGAAGCCCAGGGCCAGGCCCAGCACCGCCTCTCGCCCGAACAGCAGCAGCCACTGCCAGGCGCCGAAGCTGCCCAGCACCACCGTGGGCTGCAGCGCCAGCGTCAGGCAGCCCAGCGAGAGGAACATGGCATTGCGCACCAGGGCCGGCACCGTGTCGGGCGACAGCACCGGCAGCAGCACGAAGGCCACCGCGATGCGCGTGGTGGCCAAGCCCGCCAGCAGCGCCACGTCGCCCAGCGAGCCCAAGGGGGCGAACAAGTCCATCCGCTAACGCCGCACCATGCCGGCAAAGCCGCTCATCACCGTGTCGGTGTACTGCAGCAGCGTGCCGCCCAGCAGCGAAGCGGTGAGGAAGATGGTCAGCACGATGGCGAAGAACTTGGCCGCGTACTGGAAGGTCTGCTCCTGGATCTGCGTGGCCGCCTGCAAAAAGGCGATGACCAGGCCGATGATGGCCGCCACGATGACCGGCGGCGCCGACAGCAGCAGCACCAGCCACAGCGCCTGGTAGGTCAGTTGCAGGGCTTCGCTCTGCATCATGGGTGGGGTCTCCTCGGGCTCATGCGTAGGACAGCACCAGGCCGTGCACCAGCTTGATCCAGCCGTCCACCAGCACGAACAGCAGCAGCTTGAACGGCAGCGACACGGTGGTGGGCGTCAGCATCTGCATGCCCATGGACATCAGGATGTTGCTGATCACCAGGTCGATCACCAGGAAGGGCAGGAAGATCAGAAAGCCGATCTGGAAGGCGGTGGACAGCTCGCTGACGGTGAAGGCCGGCAGCACCACGATGAAGTCGCGCTCGCTGACCTGGGCCGCGCGGTCGGCGCTGAGCGACTTTTGCGCGGTGCGGTGGAAAAAGGCCCGCTCACGCGGGTGCGAATGGCGGATGAGGAACTCGCGCAGCGGCTCTTTCGCGCGGTCGGCCGCCGACAGCAGCGAAGCGGTGCTGCTGCCCAGGTCTTGGGTGTTGCCCACCCGCTCGGCCATCTGCTGGCCGACCGGGAACATCACGTACAGGCTGAGCACGATGGCCATGCCGTTGAGCACCACGTTGGGCGGCACCTGCTGCAAGCCCAGCGCGTTGCGCAGCAGGCTCAGCACCACGATGATCTTGGTGAACGAGGTCACCATCACCGCGACGAACGGCGCCAGCGCCAGCACGATGACCGTGACCAGCGCCGACGAGGGCGTGAACTGGTTCAGGTCCATGCAGGCACCTCTTGTTCGATGCCAGCGGCCGGCACCCAGGCCGCGCCCTGCAGCACCGGCACCACCTGGCCGGGTCGGTCGACGCCGGGGCCTTGCAGGCGGGCCAGGCCGCTGCGGGCGGCGGGGTGTGGCGGCAGGGGTGAGGCGGTGCCGACTTCCGATTCGGCTGCGGCGGGCCAACCCAGCAGGGCCGGCAGCGGCAGCCGCCACGGGCCGTCCAGCAGCACGCGCCAGGCCGCTTCTCTGGCCACGGAGTCCGGCTCATCGGCGCTTTGCCCGTGGCCGGGCCACCGCCGCTCATCGACCATGGGCCGGCTCGCGGCCAGGCCCAGCGGCGTGCCCGGGCCGCCCCAGGTGGCCGGCCAGGCCAGGCCCAGCGGCGGCGCGCACAGGCGCACCGGCCAGCGAGCCTCGAAAGCACCGGGCAGCAGCAAGGCGCCGGCTTGTGCACCGGCATCGGCGGGTAGCTGGTCGGCGCCGTAGCAGGCCAGCTCCACTTCCAGCGGCAGTGCGGGCCAGTGCAGCAAGGCGGCGGGGGCCGGCGGCTGCGCGGCCAGCCAGGCCAGCGGGCACCACAGCCGGGTGCCGGCGGGGGCCAAGCCCGGGGTGGCCGGTTCGGCGGCGATGGCGGCTTGCGGGTCGGCGGTGGTATCGGCCGCCGCGTGGGGCGTGGCGTCGGGGGTGGACCTTGCCTCGGACGTCACTGCACCGGGTGCACGCAGCGCCCCCGAGAACACCGCGCCGGCGGGGGCCGCCGGGGCCTCCGACCAAGGCTGCGGGTCCAGCGCCTGGCCGCACCAGGCCTGCAGTGCGGCCAGCAGCGGCTCGGCCTCGGCCAGGCGCAGCGCCAGGGCCACGGCGTCGGCATCGGTGGCCTCGTCGGCCGGCAGGTCCAGCAGCAGGCGGCCACCGGTCACTGCACAGCCATATCGCCAGAACGTCATGCCTTGGCTCATGCCACCCGGCCGCTCACCACCATGGTGATGAGGTGCGTGACCGAAGTGGCCTGCAGCTTGTCCATCACCCGCTTGCGGTGCAGCTCCACCGTCTTGATGCTGATGCCCATGCGGTCGGCGATGACCTTGTTGAGCGTGCCTTCCACCACCCAGCCCAGCAGCTCGCGCTCACGCGAGGTCAGGCGCGCCAGGCGCTGCTGCCAGGCCTGGCGGGCGGGGTCTTCGGCCACCGGTGCAGCGGCGGGCTCGGGCACCTGCACGGGCACCGGCACCACCGCAGCGGACGGCACCGCGCTGGCGTGGAAGGCGCGGTCCAGCGCTTCTTCCAGCGCCTGGTCGGCGAACGGCTTTTCCAGGAAGCTCACCGCGCCGCGCTGCATGGCCTGCACCGCCAGCGGCACGTCGCCGTGGCCGGTCATATAGACCACCGGCCAGGGCAGGCCCTGCTCACGCAGCCGGTCGTGCAGGTCCAGGCCGCTCATGCCGGGCATGCGCACGTCCAGCAGCACGCAGGCCGGGCCGGCCGGGCGTGCGCTGCGCAGGCCGGCCAGGGCTTCGGCCGGGTCGGCATAGTCCACCACCTCATAGCCGGCGCCGGCCAGCCACCAGTGGGCCGAGCTGCGGAAGTCGGCGTTGTCGTCGACGATGAAGATGGTGCGGGCCGGGGTAT
>NZ_CAXFDV010000388.1:0-4827 GCF_964001545.1 uncultured Aquincola sp. | reverse complement strand
TTCCGCGATCGCCGACCTGCCCGCCTCCAAGATCCGCGAGGTGGCCAACGCCGGCCTCGGCCGCAGCGACGTGCTGCCCTTCTGGTTCGGCGAAAGCGACGAGGTCACGCCCGAGCCGGTGCGCGACGCCGCCGCCCAGGCGCTGGCGCGGGGCGAAACCTTCTATTCACACAACCTGGGCCTGCCCGAGCTGCGCGAGTCGCTGGCCGGCTATGTCAGCGGCCTGCACCGGCCGGTGGGGCTGGACCGCATCGCGGTCACGTCGTCGGGCGTCACCGCGCTGATGGTGGCCATGCAGATGCTGCTGGGCCCCGGCGACGAGGTGGTGGCGGTGGTGCCGGTGTGGCCCAACCTCACCGCCCAGCCTGCCATCCTGGGCGCCACCGTCACCCGCGTGCCGCTGCGGACGCAGCAGGGCGCCTGGGGCCTGGACCTGGACGAGCTGATGGCCGCGGTGACGCCCAGGACCCGCGTGCTGCTGGTCAATGCGCCCAACAACCCCACCGGCTGGACCCTGACCCGCGCCGAGCAGCAGGCGCTGCTGGACCACTGCCGCCGCACCGGCACCTGGATCGTGGCCGACGAGGTGTACGAGCGCGTGTGGTTCGGCGAAGGCCCGGCCGCGCCCAGCTTCCTCGACATCACCGAGCCGCAGGACCGCGTGGTGGTGGTGCACAGCTTTTCCAAGAGCTTTCTGATGACCGGCTGGCGCCTGGGCTGGCTGGTGCTGCCCGAAGGCTGCCTCGATGCCGTGGGCAAGCTGATCGAGTTCAACAGCTCCTGCGCGCCGGTGTTCGTGCAGCGCGGCGGCCAGGCGGCGCTGGCCATGGCCGACAGCTTCGTGCCAGAGCTGGTGGCCCGCTTCAAGACCTGCCGCGACACGCTGCTGCCCGGCCTGGCGGCCCTGCCGCGGGTGCAGGTGGCCACGCCGCTGGGCGGCCTCTACGGCTTTTTCCGGGTGGAGGGCGAGCCTGATTCGCTGGCGCTGGCCAAGCGCCTGGTGAGCGAGCACGGACTGGGCCTGGCGCCGGGCGCTGCCTTCGGCGACGAAGGCGAGGGCTGGCTGCGCTGGTGCTTCGCCTCGCGCGACCCTGCGCGGCTGACGGTGGGGCTGCAGCGGCTGGCCGCCGCGCTTGGCGTATAATCGCCGGTTCCCTGGCCTTGCCGGGGGCATCGCACGGCATGGGTCGGTTTCACCCGTGACCGCAAGTTGAACCCGAGACCGTCCTGCCGCAAGGTGTGCGCATGGCGTCTCGACACCGAGGAACTCACCATGGCAACCGCCGACATCAAGAAGGCTGACATCATCCAGGCGCATGCGCGCGGCGCGGCCGACACCGGCTCCCCCGAAGTGCAAGTGGCCCTGCTGACCAGCCGCATCAACGAGCTGACCCCCCACTTCAAGCTGCACGCCAAGGACCACCACGGCCGCCGCGGCCTGCTGAAGATGGTCAACCAGCGCAAGCGCCTGCTGGCCTACCTGAAGGACCGCGACGCCGACCGTTACACCGCGCTGATCCAGAAGCTGGGCCTGCGCAAGTAAGCACCGTATGCATGCCGAGAGCCTGTCTGGAACCTCCAGCACAGGCTCTTTGCATTTTGGAGCTGGTTCGTCCACGGCGCTGCTGTGTCATTCCATCGGGGCCCGCCGCCCCGGCCGCCTCGATGGAATGGCATTGCGCCTAGCGCGATGAATCCGCCCCGGGCCATGAGCGCCGCCCCCAAAGGCGCCTGACAACCGGAGAACAACATGAGCCTTTTCAACAAAGTCACCAAGACCTTCCAGTGGGGCCAGCACAGCGTCACGATGGAGACGGGCGAGATTGCCCGCCAGTCCAGCGGCGCCGTGGTCGTGGACGTGGAAGGCACCGTGATCCTGGCCACCGTCGTGGCCAAGAAGGACGCCAAGCCCGGCCAGGACTTCTTCCCGCTGACCGTCGACTACATCGAGAAGACCTACGCCGCCGGCAAGATCCCAGGCAGCTTCTTCAAGCGTGAAGGCCGCCCCAGCGAGCTGGAAACCCTGACCAGCCGCCTGATCGACCGCCCCATCCGCCCGCTGTTCCCGGAAGGGTTCATGAACGAGGTGCAGGTGGTCATCCATGTGCTGTCGCTCAACCCTGAAGTGGCGGCCGACATCCCCGCCATGATCGGCACCAGCGCTGCGCTGTCGGTCAGCGGCATCCCGTTCAACGGCCCGATCGGCGCCGCCCGCGTGGGCTACATCAACGGCGAGTACGTGCTCAACCCCAGCAAGAGCCAGCTGGCCAACAGCCAGATGGACCTGGTGGTGGCCGGCACGCAGGCCGCGGTGCTGATGGTGGAATCCGAAGCGCAGCAGCTGTCGGAAGAAGTGATGCTGGGCGCCGTGGTCTTCGGCCACGAGCAAGGCAGCATCGCCATCCAGGCCATCAACGAGCTGGTGCGTGACGCCGGCAAGCCCGAGTGGCAGTGGCAGGCCCCCGCCAAGGACGACGGCTTCATCGCCAAGGTCACCGGCCTGGCCGAAGGTCCGCTGCGCGAGGCCTACCAGATCCGCAGCAAGCAGGCCCGCACCCAGGCCACCCGCGACGCCTACGCCAACGTGGTGAGCGCGCTCAAGGCCGAAGGCGCCGACTTCGACCCGATCAAGGTCGAAGGCCTGCTGTTCGACATCGAAGCACGCATCGTCCGCGGCCAGATCCTGGCCGGCGAGCCGCGCATCGATGGCCGCGACACCCGCACCGTGCGCCCGATCGAGATCCGCACCGGCGTGCTGCCGCGCACGCACGGCTCGGCCCTGTTCACCCGTGGTGAAACGCAGGCGCTGGTCGTGGCCACGCTGGGCACTGACCGCGACGCGCAGCGCATCGACGCGCTGTCGGGCGAGTTCGAAGACCGCTTCATGCTGCACTACAACATGCCTCCGTTCGCCACCGGCGAAACCGGTCGCGTGGGCAGCCCGAAGCGCCGCGAAATCGGCCACGGCCGTCTGGCCAAGCGCGCCCTGGTGGCGGTGCTGCCGACCAAGGAAGAGTTCCCCTACGCCATCCGCGTGGTCAGCGAGATCACCGAGTCCAACGGTTCGTCGTCGATGGCCTCGGTGTGCGGCGGCGCGCTCAGCCTGCTGGACGCCGGCGTGCCCCTGAAGGCGCACGTGGCCGGCATCGCGATGGGCCTGATCAAGGAAGGCAACCGCTTCGCGGTGCTGACCGACATCCTGGGCGATGAGGACCACCTGGGCGACATGGACTTCAAGGTGGCCGGCACCACCGCGGGCATCACCGCGCTGCAGATGGACATCAAGATCCAGGGCATCACCAAGGAAATCATGCAGGTGGCGCTGGCGCAGGCCAAGGAAGCCCGCCTGCACATCCTGGGCGTGATGCAAGGTGCCGTGGGCGAGGCCAAGACCGAGGTCAGCCAGTTCGCGCCGCGCCTGTACACGATGAAGATCAACCCCGAGAAGATCCGTGACGTGATCGGCAAGGGCGGCGCCACCATCCGTGCGCTGACCGAAGAAACCGGCACCACGATCGACATCGGCGAAGACGGCACGATCACCATCGCCTCGGCCGACGCCGACAAGGCCGAATACGCCAAGAAGCGCATCGAGGAAATCACCGCCGAAGCCGAGATCGGCAAGGTCTACGAAGGCCCGGTCACCAAGATCCTGGACTTCGGCGCCCTGATCAACATCCTGCCCGGCAAGGACGGCCTGCTGCACATCAGCCAGATCGCGCACCAGCGCGTCGAGAAGGTCACCGACTTCCTGACCGAAGGCCAGATCGTCAAGGTCAAGGTGCTGGAGACCGACGAGAAGGGCCGCATCAAGCTGTCGCTGAAGGCGCTGCTGGACAAGCCGGAAGGCTACGTCGAGGAAGAGCGTCCGCGTCGTGAATACGGCGACCGCAGCGACCGCGGTGATCGTGGCGAACGCCGCGACCGTGGCGATCGTCCGCCGCGCCGCGAGCGTGAGCCGCGTGAGCAGCGCGACGACGCCCCGCAGGCCGCGCCGGCTGCTGACGCGCCGCAGGCCGCCCCGTACAACGGCGGCTTCGACAAGCCTTCGCAACCCGAGTAAGCGGCATCGCCGCGGCGGCCTTGGCCGCTGCGGCCTGGCGTGGAGCAATCGATGAACGCAATCGAGATCGCGGCGCCTGGCGGCCCGGAAGTCCTTCGCCTCGTGCAGCGGCCCGATCCGGTGCCGGCGGCCGGTGAACTGCTGATCGCCGTCAAGGCCTCCGGCATCAATCGGCCCGACGTGCTGCAGCGCAAGGGCGCCTATCCGCCGCCCCCCGGTGCTTCCGACCTGCCCGGGCTGGAAGTGGCGGGCGTGGTGCAGGGCGGCAGCGAGGCCGATCTGGCCGCTGCCGGCCTGAAGATCGGCGACCGCGTGTGCGCGCTGGTGGCCGGTGGCGGTTATGCCGAGCTGTGCGTGGCCCCGGCCGGCCAGTGCCTGCCCATCCCGGCGGGCCTGTCCGACGTCGAGGCCGCGGCGCTGCCCGAGACCTTCTTCACCGTGTGGCAGAACGTCTTCCACATCGCCAGGCTGAAGGCCGGCGAGACGCTGCTGGTGCAGGGCGGCTCCAGCGGCATCGGCACCACGGCCATCATGCTGGCCAAGGCCATCGGTGCCACGGTGATCGTCACCGCCGGCAGCGACGACAAGGTGGCGGCCTGCGTGAAGCTGGGCGCTGACCATGGCATCAACTACCGCACGCAGGACTTCGCGGCCGAGGTGCAGCGCATCACCGGCGGCAAGGGCGCGGACGTGGTGCTCGACATGGTGGCCGGCGACTACATCGGCCGCGAGATCGAGTGCCTGGCCACCGACGGCCGCCTGGC
>NZ_CAXFDV010000387.1:0-33692 GCF_964001545.1 uncultured Aquincola sp. | reverse complement strand
GCCTGAGGGCCCCTTTTGCTTGCGCGCACTGCGCGATCAGTCGCGGTCGCCACCGGCGATGCCGAGGATGGCCAGCAGGCTCTGGAAGATGTTGTACAGGTCCAGGTAGATGGCCAGCGTGGCGGTGACGTAGTTGGTTTCGCCGCCGTCGATGATGCGCTTCATGTCGTACAGCAGGAAGGCCGAGAACAGGCCCACCGCGATCACCGACAGCGTGAGCATCATGGCGCTCGACTGCAGGAAGATGTTCGCGATGCCTGCCACCAGCAGCATGATCGCGCCGATGAACAGGAACTTGCCCATGCCGGACAGGTCGCGCTTGATCATCGTCGACAGCGTGGCCATCGCGAAGAAGGCGAGGGCGGTGCCGCCGAAGGCGTACATGATCAGCGTGGCGCCGTTGCTGAAGCCCAGCACCGCCGCCAGCATGCGTGACAGCATCAGGCCCATGAAGAAGGTAAAGCCCAGCAGCAGGCCGACACCTGCCGACGAGTTCTTGAACTTCTCGATGGCGAACATGAAGCCGAATGCGCCCACCAAAAACACGATGGTGCTCATCCCGACGCCCATGGCGGCGACGATGCCCGTGCTGACGCCGATCCACGCGCCCAGCACCGTTGGCACCAGCGACAGGGCCAGCAGCCAATAGGTGTTGCGCAGCACGCGGTTGCGTTGCTCGGCAAGCGCCGCACCGCCGGCGAAGCCGGGGTACGAGGTTTGCAGGGATTCGTTCATTGCGAGAGCCTCCAGGGATAAGACAGTGCTGTGATCGAGCGGCGCGATTCTAGTTCCGCATCATGGAACCGAACCGCTCTGCTTAGGCCCGGTAAAGTCCGGTTTGTTCCCTGAAAACCGGCCACAGCGCCCGAAAGCATTCACGATGAATTCCAAGCCCTACCTGTCGATCGAAGACGTCAAGAAAATCGCCGCCGCCGCCGAGGCCGAGGCGCAGGCCCACCAGTGGGCGGTGTCCATCGCCATCGTCGACGACGGCGGCCACCTGCTGTGGTTCCAGCGCCTGGACGGCGCAGCGCCCATCTCGTCGCAGATCGCCCCGGCCAAGGCCCACACGGCCGCCGTCGGCCGCCGTGAGAGCAAGGGCTACGAGGACATGATCAACCAGGGCCGCGTCTCTTTCCTGAGCGCGCCGGCCCTGCAGGGCATGCTCGAAGGCGGCGTGCCCATCGTGGTGCAAGGCCATGTGGTGGGTGCCGTGGGCGTGAGCGGCGTGAAGTCGAACGAAGACGCGCAGATCGCCCGCGCCGGCATCGCCGCGCTGGGCTGACCGGCAGCAGCACCTAGGGCAGCGTGGCCGGCCCCGGCTATACTCAGCAGGTTTACCCTCTCACGCTGCCCCCGAGAAACCACTGACGTTTTTCGCACCGGAGTCGAGCCGCCGCACGCTGGCCTGCCCGCGTGCGGATTCGCGCAACAGGACCAGGGGGGCGCACCGCTACGGAGCCTTCCCTTTGCTACCCGTCCTGCCTCCCGCACTGCTCGCTCTCGCAGACGGCACGGTCTTTTCTGGCGCGTCCATCGGCGCTGCCGGTCACACGGTCGGCGAGGTGGTGTTCAACACCGCGCTCACCGGCTACCAGGAAATCCTCACCGACCCCAGCTACTGCCGCCAGATCGTCACCCTGACGTATCCGCACATCGGCAGCTATGGCGTCAACGAGGAGGACGTCGAGGCGTCCAAGGTGCATGCCGCCGGCCTGGTGATCAAGGACCCGCCGCTGCGTGTCTCCAACTTCCGCCAGACGGCCACGCTGTCGGAGTACCTGCACCGTGAAAACACGGTCGGCATCGCCAACATCGACACCCGCCGCCTGACGCGGGTGCTGCGCAGCACCGGCGCTCAGAACGGCTGCATCGCCACCTTCGAGCCCGGCACCGTGCTCACTCAGCAGCACATCGACGACGCGGTGGCCAAGGCCCAGGCGGCGCCAAGCATGGCGGGCCTGGACCTGGCCAAGGTGGTGTCGGCCACCCAGCCCTATGAGTGGACCGAGACCGAATGGGCGCTGGGCAGCGGCTACGGCCGGCAGGCCGATCCCCGCTTCCATGTGGTGGCGCTGGACTTCGGCGTCAAGCGCAACATCCTGCGCATGCTGGCCAGCCGTGGCTGCCGCATCACGGTGATGCCGGCGCAAACGCCTGCCGCCGAGCTGATGAAGCTCAAGCCCGATGGCGTGTTCCTGGCCAACGGCCCGGGCGATCCGGAGCCTTGCGACTACGCCATAGACGCCGCGCGCGAGGTGATCGAAGCCGGCGTGCCCACCTTCGGCATCTGCCTGGGCCACCAGATCATGGCGCTGGCCTCGGGCGCCAAGACCTACAAGATGAAGTTCGGCCACCACGGCGCGAACCATCCGGTCAAGGACCTGGACAGCGGCCGCGTGAGCATCACCAGCCAGAACCACGGCTTCGCGGTGGACGAAAAGACGCTGCCGGCCAACCTGCGCCCCACGCACGTCAGCCTGTTCGACAACACGCTGCAGGGCCTGGCGCGCACCGACAAGCCGGCCTTCTGCTTCCAGGGTCACCCGGAAGCCTCGCCCGGCCCGCACGACATCGGCTACCTGTTCGACCGCTTCACCGCCTTGATGAGCAAGGCCTGAGGAGAGCCTCATGTTCGGCATCACCGACCTCGGCACCTTCCTGGCTGCCGCGGTGTTCATCATCCTGCTGCCCGGGCCCAACTCGCTGTACGTCCTGTCGGTCTCGGCCCAGCGCGGCGTGCGGGTCGGCTACACGGCGGCCTGCGGCGTGTTCGTGGGCGACACGCTGCTGATGACCGCCGCCGCGGCCGGTGGTGCTTCGCTGCTGATGGCCAGCCCGCAGGTGTTCTTCGCGGTGAAGATGGCCGGTGCGGTCTACCTCGGCTGGATGGGCCTGCAGCTGCTGCGCGGCGCCGTGCGCGCCTGGCGCGGCTTTGCGCCCGCCGATGAAGCGCCCCGTCAGGTGGACGCTCGCCAGCCCTTCCGCAAGGCGCTGGTGGTGAGCCTGCTCAACCCCAAGGCCATCGCCTTCCTGCTGAGCTTTTTCATCCAGTTCGTCGATCCGGCCTATCCGCATCCGGCGCTGACCTTCCTGATCCTGGGCGCCATCGTGCAGCTGCTCAGCTTCCTCTACCTCTCGACGCTCATCTTCGCTGGTGTCCGCCTGGCCGCTGCCTTCCGCGCGCGGCGCAAGCTGGCCAGCACCGCGAATGCCGGCGTCGGCGCACTATTCATTGGATTCGGGGCCAAGCTGGCCACGGCCACTCTCTAAGTTTCAAGAGCGCAAACCGCCATGCCGAAACGTACAGACCTGAAAAGCATCCTCATCATCGGCGCGGGCCCGATCATCATCGGCCAGGCCTGTGAGTTCGACTATTCCGGCGCCCAGGCCTGCAAGGCGCTGCGTGCCGAGGGCTACAAGGTCATCCTCGTCAACTCCAATCCGGCGACGATCATGACCGACCCGGAGATGGCCGACGTCACCTACATCGAGCCCATCACCTGGCAGGTGGTCGAGAAGATCATCGCCAAGGAGCGCCCCGACGCCGTGCTGCCCACCATGGGTGGCCAGACCGCGCTGAACTGCGCGCTCGACCTGCACAAGCACGGCGTGCTGGCCAAGTACGGCGTGGAGATGATCGGCGCCAACGAGAAGGCGATCGAGAAGGCCGAAGACCGCCTGAAGTTCAAGGAGGCGATGACCAGCATCGGCCTCGATTCCGCCAAGTCGGGCATCGCCCACTCGATGGAAGAGGCGCTGGAAGTGCAGCGCCAGATCGTCAAGCAGATCGGCGGCACGGGCTTTCCGATGGTCATCCGCCCCAGCTTCACGCTGGGCGGCACCGGCGGCGGCATCGCCTACAACCCGGAAGAGTTCGAGGAGATCTGCAAGCGCGGCCTCGACCTGTCGCCGACCAAGGAGCTGCTGATCGAAGAATCGCTGATCGGCTGGAAGGAGTACGAGATGGAAGTGGTCCGCGACAAGGCGGACAACTGCATCATCGTGTGCGCGATCGAGAACCTGGATCCGATGGGCATCCACACCGGTGACTCGATCACCGTGGCGCCGTCGCAGACGCTGTCCGACAAGGAATACCAGCTGCTGCGCAATGCCTCCATCGCCATCCTGCGCGAGATCGGCGTCGACACCGGCGGCTCCAACGTGCAGTTCTCGATCAACCCCGACAACGGCCGCATGGTCGTGATCGAGATGAACCCGCGTGTATCGCGGTCGTCGGCGCTGGCCTCCAAGGCCACGGGCTTTCCGATCGCCAAGATCGCGGCCAAGCTGGCCGTGGGCTACACGCTGGACGAACTGCGCAACGACATCACTGGCGGTGCCACGCCGGCCAGCTTCGAGCCCAGCATCGACTACGTCGTCACCAAGATTCCGCGCTTCGCGTTCGAAAAGTTCCCTGCCGCCGATTCGCGCCTGACCACGCAGATGAAGTCGGTGGGCGAGGTGATGGCCATGGGCCGCACCTTCCAGGAAAGCTTCCAGAAGGCGCTGCGCGGCCTGGAAACCGGCATCGACGGCCTGACCGAACGTTCGACCGACCGCGAAGAGATCATCCAGGAGATCGGCGAAGCCGGCCCCGAGCGCATCCTGTTCGTGGGCGATGCCTTCCGCATCGGCATGACGCTGGACGAGGTGTTCGAGGAAACCGCGATCGACCCGTGGTTCCTGGCGCAGATCGAGGACATCGTCAAGACCGAGCAGGCGCTGGCCGGCCGCACGCTGCAAAGCCTGTCGAAGGACGAGTTCCTGTTCTTGAAGCGCAAGGGCTTCTCCGACAAGCGCCTGGGCAAGCTGCTGGGCAGCAACCAGCACGACGTGCGCCGCGCCCGCCATGGCCTGAACGTGCGCCCGGTGTACAAGCGCGTGGACACCTGCGCGGCCGAGTTCGCCACGCAGACGGCCTACATGTATTCCACGTACGACGAGGAGTGCGAGGCCGAGCCCACCGACAAGAAGAAGATCATGGTGCTGGGCGGCGGCCCGAACCGGATCGGCCAGGGCATCGAGTTCGACTACTGCTGCGTGCATGCGGCGCTGGCGATGCGCGAGGACGGGTACGAGACCATCATGGTCAACTGCAACCCGGAAACCGTGTCCACCGACTACGACACCTCCGATCGCCTGTACTTCGAGCCGGTGACGCTGGAAGACGTGCTGGAGATCGTCGACAAGGAAAAGCCGGTCGGCGTGATCGTGCAGTACGGCGGCCAGACGCCGCTGAAGCTGGCGCTCGACCTGGAAGCCAACGGGGTGCCGATCATCGGCACCACGCCCGACTCGATCGACATCGCCGAAGACCGTGAGCGCTTCCAGAAGCTGCTGCACGACCTGGGCCTGAAGCAGCCGCCCAACCGCACCGCCCGCACCGAAGAGCAGGCGATGGCGCTGGCGCACGAGATCGGCTACCCGCTGGTGGTGCGCCCCAGCTACGTGCTGGGCGGCCGTGCGATGGAAATCGTGCACGGCGACAAGGACCTGGAGCGCTACATGCGCGAGGCCGTGCGCGTGAGCGACAAGTCGCCGGTGCTGCTGGACCGCTTCCTGGAAGACGCGATCGAGGTCGACGTCGACTGCATCTGCGACGGCGCCGAGGTGCTGATCGGCGGCATCATGGAACACATCGAAGCCGCCGGCATCCATTCCGGCGACTCGGCCTGTTCGCTGCCGCCGTATTCGCTGTCGCCCCAGCTGCAGGACGAGCTGCGCCGCCAGGCCGCGGTGATGGCCAAGGCACTGGGCGTGGTGGGCCTGATGAACACGCAGTTCGCCATCCAGGGTGAGGGCGACGACGCCGTCGTCTACGTGCTGGAAGTGAACCCGCGTGCCTCGCGCACCGTGCCTTACGTGAGCAAGGCCACCGGCCAGCCGCTGGCCAAGATCGCGGCGCGCTGCATGGCCGGGCAGAAGCTCGCCGACCAGCGCAACACCGACGGCAAGCCGCCGCGCGAGATCGTGCCGCCGTACTTCAGCATCAAGGAAGCGGTGTTCCCGTTCAACAAGTTCCCGGGCGTGGACCCCATCCTCGGCCCCGAGATGCGTTCGACCGGCGAGGTGATGGGCGCGGGCGACAGCTTCGGCGAGGCGATGCTCAAGAGCCAGCTGGGCGCCGGCTCACGCCTGCCCACCAAGGGCACGGTGGTCATCTCGGTCAAGAACACCGACAAGGACCGCGCGGTGAAGGTCGCTTCCGACCTGCACGACCTGGGCTTCAACATCGTGGCCACCAAGGGCACCTCGGCCGCCATCGCGGCGGCCGGCGTGCCGGTGAAGACGGTGAACAAGGTCAAGGACGGCCGGCCGCACATCGCCGACATGGTCAAGGCCGGCGAGATCCAGCTGGTGTTCACCACGGTGGACGAAACGCGCACGGCCATCGCCGATTCGCGCTACATCCGCACCGCGGCGCTGGCCAACCGGGTGACCTACTACACCACGATGGCCGGCTGCGAAGCCGCCACCGAGGCGTTGAAGCACCAGGACGATCTCACCGTCGCTTCGCTGCAGGAACTCCACGCCCGTTTGCGGGCCGAACTGCACTAAACTGACGCCACCTCGCGCCCGCCGCCGGGTCGTCACCACGACCCCGGCGGCGGTTTTCATTTGTCTCTGCAGGTTTTGAACATGGCCACCATTCCCCTGACCCGGCGCGGTTTCGAGAAACTGAAAGAAGAGCTGCATCAACTCAAGACGGTGGAGCGCCATGCCGTGATCCAGGCCATCGCCGAGGCGCGTGCGCAGGGCGACCTGTCCGAGAACGCCGAGTACGAAGCCGCCAAGGACAAGCAGGGCTTCATCGAAGGCCGCATCCTCGAGCTGGAAGGCAAGCTGGCCGCCTGCCAGGTGATCGACCCGGCCGAGCTGGACGCGGGTGGCCGCATCGTGTTCGGCGCCACGGTGGATCTGGAAGAAGAAGCCTCGGGCGCCCAGGTCACCTACCAGATCGTGGGCGACGACGAAGCCGACCTGAAGCTGGGCCTGATCTCGATCAGCTCGCCGATCGCACGTGCGCTGATCGGCAAGGAATCCGGCGACGTGGCCGACGTGCAGGCGCCCGGCGGCGTCAAGAGCTACGAAGTGGTGGACGTGCGCTACGTCTGAGCATGCTGCAACGCCTGCGTGTGCTGCTGCCGGCCCTGTGGGCCGGCCTGCTGCTGTGCATCGCCACGTTGGCCACGCCCGCGGTGTTTGCCGTGGCGCCGGAGGCGGCGGGCCGCATCGTCGGCCGCATCTTCGCGCAGGAGGCGGTGGTCAGCATGGCGCTGGCGCTGCTGCTCACCGCCCTCGAACGCAAGCTGGCGCCCGAGCGGCAGGTCGGCGTGTGGCTGGCGCTGGGCGCCTTGTTCTGCACCGTGGCCGGTTACTACGCGCTGCAGCCGATGATGGCGGCCGCGCGGCTGGGGCAGGGCAGCCTGAGCTTCGGCCAGCTACACGCCATCAGCCTCTTGTTCTTTGCGCTGAAGGGCGTGCTGGTGCTGGTGCTGGCCTGGCGCGCGGCGGCGCCGGGCGGGGACCTCAGGCCGTCGTCTTCTTGATGCTGGTGGTGCGCTTGCGGGCGCGCTTGATCTCGCCGCCGGCGGTCACGCGCTCGTTGCCCATCACCTTGACCTTCTTGATCTGCGGCCGGTGATTGCCGCTCTTGCTGAACTTCAGGATCTTGACGACCTTGGGGCCGGCCATGCGGTCTTCCCGCTCGGCCTTCACCTTCTCGGGCATCGGGCGCCACAGCACCAGCAGCTTGCCGATGTGCTGGATGGGCGCGGCGCTCAGCTCGTCGGTCAGCTGGACCAGCATGGCTTCGCGGGCGGCGCGGTCGTCGGAGAAGACCCGCACCTTGATGAGGCCGTGGGCGTTGAGCGCCTGGTTGATTTCCTTGGTGACCGCGGCGGTGAGGCCGTCGCCGCCGATGAGGACGACGGGGTCGAGGTGGTGTGCAGCGGCACGGTGTTCCTTGCGCTGCGCGGGTGTCAGTTGAATGGCGGGCATTTGCCTATTATCGGTGCGGCATGAAGATCAAGACGAAAAGCAAGAAGGTCAACAAGGCGTGGCTGGCGGATCACATGAACGATCCGTACGTCAAGATGGCCCAGAAGGACGGTTACCGCGCCCGCGCCGCCTACAAGCTCAAGGAAATCGACGAGGCGCTGGGGCTGATCAAGCCCGGCCAGCTGGTGGTCGACCTGGGTGCGGTACCCGGCGCCTGGAGCCAGTACCTGCGCCGCAAGTTCGCACCGAAGGAGGCCGGCACCGGCGGCGCGGCGGTGGGCCAGCTCAACGGCACCATCATCGCGCTGGACGTGCTGCCCTTCGAGCCGATCGAGGGCGTGAAATTCATCCAGGGCGACTTCCGCGAGGACGAGGTGCTCAGGCAGCTGGAGGCCGAGGTCAATGGCCGCCCAGTGGACGTGGTGGTGTCGGACATGGCGCCCAACCTGTCGGGCATCGAAAGCTCGGACGCGGCGCGCATTGCCCACTTGGTGGAGCTGGCGCTGCAGTTTTCGCAAACCCACCTCAAGACAGAAGGCGCGCTGGTTGCCAAGGTGTTCCATGGCAGCGGCTACAGCCAGCTGGTCGAGATGTTCAAGAAGCAGTTCCGCGTGGTCAAGCCGATCAAGCCCAAGGCCTCGCGCGACCGATCTTCTGAAACCTTTCTCGTCGGCATCGGTCTGAAGAAGGCGGGATAGACGGCCCATTCATCGCGTCATCCCTGCTTCAAAGCTCTGACACAGTACGGGTCATGCACCGGAGTTCGATAACTTGAGTCCACTAGAATCATCCCCAGTTGCGTGCAAGGCGCCATGCGGGCGTCGTGACAGTCACGGGCAGAAGGAGCCGCAGTGAACAATCAATGGTTTTCCAAGGTGGCGGTCTGGCTGGTGATTGCACTGGTTCTGTTCACCGTCTTCAAGCAGTTCGACCGGGGTGCGATTTCTGGCAACCAGATCGGCTACTCTGATTTCCTGGAGGAGGTGCGCGCCAAACGCATCAAATCCGTCACGCTGCAGGAAGGTGCCGCCGGCGGCACCGAGATCGTCGCCATCACCACCGACGACAAGCGCCTGCGCAGCACCGCGACCTACCTGGACCGCGGCCTGGTCGGCGACCTGATCAACAACAACATCAAGTTCGACGTGAAGCCCCGTGAGGAGCCGTCGATCCTGATGAGCATCCTGATCAGCTGGGGCCCGATGCTGCTGCTGATCGGCGTGTGGATCTATTTCATGCGGCAGATGCAGGGCGGCGGCAAGGGCGGGGCGTTCAGCTTCGGCAAGTCCAAGGCCCGCATGCTGGACGAGGCCAACAACTCCACCACCTTCCAGGACGTCGCCGGCTGCGACGAAGCCAAGGAAGAAGTGAAGGAGCTGGTCGACTTCCTGAAGGACCCGCAGAAATTCCAGAAGCTGGGTGGTCGCATCCCGCGCGGTGTGCTGCTGGTAGGCCCTCCGGGTACCGGCAAGACGCTGCTGGCCAAGGCCATCGCGGGTGAAGCCAAGGTGCCGTTCTTCAGCATTTCCGGCTCCGACTTCGTCGAGATGTTCGTCGGTGTGGGCGCGGCCCGTGTGCGCGACATGTTCGAGCAGGCCAAGAAGAGCGCGCCCTGCATCATCTTCGTCGACGAAATCGACGCGGTGGGTCGCCACCGTGGTGCCGGCCTGGGCGGCGGCAACGACGAGCGCGAGCAGACGCTGAACCAGATGCTGGTCGAGATGGACGGCTTTGAGACCAACCTGGGCGTGATCGTGATGGCGGCCACCAACCGGCCCGACATCCTCGACCCGGCCCTGCTGCGTCCCGGCCGCTTCGACCGTCAGGTCTATGTCACGCTGCCTGACGTTCGCGGTCGCGAGCAGATTTTGAACGTGCACATGCGCAAGGTGCCGGTCGGGCAGGACATCCGGGCCGACATCCTGGCCCGTGGCACGCCCGGCTTCTCGGGTGCCGATCTGGCCAACCTGGTCAACGAGGCTGCCCTCTTTGCCGCCCGCCGCAACGGCCGGGTGGTGGAGATGGTCGACTTCGAGAAGGCCAAGGACAAGATCATGATGGGCCCCGAGCGCAAGTCCATGGTCATGCCCGAGGAAGAGCGCCGCAACACCGCCTACCACGAGGCCGGCCACGCTCTGGTGGCGCGCCTGCTGCCCAAGACCGACCCGGTGCACAAGGTGACGGTGATTCCGCGCGGCCGTGCGCTGGGCGTGACGATGCAGCTGCCCGAAGGCGACCGCTACAGCATGGACAAGGAGCGCATGCTCTCGACCATCAGCGTGCTGTTCGGCGGCCGCATCGCCGAAGAAGTGTTCATGAACCAGATGACCACCGGCGCCAGCAACGACTTCGAGCGTGCCACCGCCATCGCCCGCGACATGGTCACCCGCTACGGCATGACCGACGAGCTGGGCCCGATGGTGTACGCCGAGAACGAAGGCGAAGTGTTCCTGGGCCGTTCGGTGACCAAGACCACCAGCATGTCGGAAGAGACGATGCGCAAGGTCGACTCGGTGATCCGCCGCATCATCGACGAGCAGTACAGCGCCGCCCGCAAGCTGATCGAGGACAACCAGGACAAGATGCATGCGATGGCCAAGGCGCTGCTGGAATGGGAAACCATCGACGCCGAGCAGATCGAGGACATCATGAACGGCAAGCCGCCGCGCCCGCCCAAGGACTGGACGCCCAACGCGACCAAGCCGCCGGGTGGCCCTACGCCGCCGGTCAATCCTGAAAGCGCGCCGGCCACGGCCTGACGGCACACCACAGGGTCGTCTTCGACCTGACACAACGGGGCTTCGGCCCCGTTTTTTCGTTTCCCCGACGCAGCGTTCGCATGATCTGGCAGACCACCCGCTTCGCCATCGACCTGGGCCGGCCCCGGGTCATGGGCATCGTCAACGTCACCCCTGATTCGTTTTCCGATGGCGGCCGCGACGCCGATGCCGCCCGCGCCCACTGCGACGCGCTGGTGGCCCAGGGCGCCGACATCCTGGACATCGGCGGCGAATCCACTCGCCCGGGCTCGCCCCGCCCAACCCCCGACGAGGAGCTGGCGCGGGTGCTGCCGGTGCTGCGCCATGCAGTGACGCTGGGCGTGCCGGTGTCGGTGGACACCAGCCAGCCGCTAGTGATCGAGGCGGCGCTGGCGCTGGGCGTGGACATCGTCAACGACGTGCGGGCCTTGCGGGTGCCAGGCGCGGCCGAACTGGTGGCGGCGCACGCCGCCTGCGGCGTGTGCCTGATGCACATGCAGGGTGAGCCCGAGAACATGCAGCTGGCCCCTGCCTATGGCGACGTGGTGGCCGAGGTGGCGCAGTTCCTGGCCGGCTGCGCCGATGGCCTGCGACAGCGCGGCGTGGCCGCCGGCCGCATCGTGCTCGACCCCGGCTACGGCTTTGGCAAGACGGTGGCGCACAACCTGCAGCTCATCCGGCAGCAGGAAGCGCTGCTGCCCTTGGGGTATCCGCCGCTGGTGGGACTGTCGCGCAAGTCCACACTGGGCACCGTGACCGGCCGGCCGGTCACCGACCGGCTGATTCCCAGCGTGGCGGCAGCGCTGGCAGCGGTCGAACTCGGCGCCCGCGTGCTGCGGGTGCATGACGTGGCCGAGACCGTGGACGCGCTCAAGGTGTGGGCCGCCGCCGGCCTGCCGCGCTGGGCAGACAAAACCAAGATCTGAAAAGAGAACAAGATGGCAAGACGCTACTTTGGCACCGACGGCATCCGTGGCACCGTGGGCCGCCCGCCCATCACGCCCGACTTCATGCTGCGTCTGGGCCATGCGGTGGGGCGGGTGCTGCGCCGCCAGTCGGCCCGGCCGACGGTGGTCATCGGCAAGGACACCCGCATTTCGGGCTACATGATCGAGTCGGCGCTGGAAGCCGGCTTTGCCTCCGCGGGGGTGGACGTGTTGCTGTCTGGCCCGCTGCCCACGCCGGCGGTGGCCTACCTGACCCGCGCACTGCGGCTGGATCTGGGCGTGGTCATCAGCGCCTCGCACAACCCGTTCAACGACAACGGCGTCAAGTTCTTCTCCGCCCGTGGCGAGAAGCTGGACGACGCCTGGGAGCTGGCGGTGGAGGCCGCGCTGGACGAAGCGCCACAGTGGGTGGATTCCACCGGCCTGGGCAAGGCGCGCCGCATCGAGGATGCGCGCGGCCGCTACATCGAGTTCTGCAAGAGCACCTTCGGCAGCGAGCTGTCGCTCAAGGGCCTGAAGATCGTGGTGGACGCCGCCCACGGCGCGGCTTACCACGTGGCGCCCGACGTGTTCCATGAACTGGGCGCCGAGGTCAGCGCCATCGGTTGCGCGCCCAATGGCACCAACATCAACGACGGCGTGGGTGCCACCGCGCCCGCCGCGCTGGTCAAGGCGGTGCAGGAGCGGGGCGCCGACTACGGCGTGGCACTGGACGGCGATGCCGACCGGCTGCAGCTGGTGGATGCCAACGGCCGCCTCTACAACGGCGACGAGCTGCTGTACGTGATGGTGACCGACCGGCTGGCGCAGGGGCAGGCGGTGCCCGGCGCCGTCGGCACCTTGATGACCAACATGGCGGTGGAGCTGGCCCTGCAGCGCCGCGGCATTCCGATGGTGCGTGCCAAGGTGGGTGACCGCTACGTGCTGGAAGAGCTGGGTGCCCGCGGCTGGCAGCTCGGCGGCGAGGGATCGGGCCACCTGCTGGCGCTGGACAAGCACACCACCGGCGACGGCATCGTCAGCGCCTTGCAGGTGCTGCAGGCGGTGCGCCGCAGCCAGCAGTCGCTGGCTTCGCTGCTGCAGGGCGTGGCCTTGTTCCCGCAGACGCTGATCAACGTGCGCCTGCCCGACGGCGCCGACTGGCGCGCCAACCAGACGCTGGCGTCCGAGCAGGAGAAGGTGCAGCGCGAGCTCGGCCAGACCGGCCGGCTGCTGATCCGCGCCTCGGGCACCGAACCGGTGCTGCGCGTGATGGTGGAGGCCGCCGATCCCGCGGTGTCACGCGGCATGGCCGAGCGCCTGGCGGCCGCTGCGGTCGCCTGAACGCGATCCTGTGTGACAGTGGCGTGTCATGTCACTGTCACAGAGCCTTTCTACAGTCCTGGTCATGAGATCAACGCTGAAAGGCTCGTTCATGTTCACCCAGGCCCCCCGCTTCAAGCAAATCGCCGTCGTCGCCGCCACCGCGATGCTGGCTTTCTCTGTGCACACGGCCAAGGCCCAGGACGTGACCGGCGCCGGTGCTTCCTTCCCCGCTCCCGTGTATGCCAAGTGGGCTGACGCCTACAACAAGGCCACGGGCGTGCGCATCAACTACCAGTCGGTGGGTTCGGGCGCCGGCATCAAGCAGATCAAGGCCAAGACGGTCGACTTCGGCGCGTCCGATGCGCCGCTGAAGGACGAAGAGCTGTCCGCCGACGGCATGGTGCAGTTCCCCACCGTGATCGGCGGCGTGGTGCCGGTGATCAACGTGGCCGGCATCAAGCCGGGCCAGGTCAAGCTGACCGGCGCCGTGCTGGGCGACATCTACCTGGGCAAGATCACCAAGTGGAACGACGCGGCCATCACCGCGCTGAACCCCGGCGTGACCCTGCCGGACGCCACCATCGCCGTGGTGCGCCGCGCCGACGGCTCGGGCACCAGCTTCATCTTCACCAACTACCTGTCCAAGGTGAATGCCGAGTGGAAGGCCAAGGTGGGTGAGGGCACGGCCGTGAACTGGGTGACCGGCGTGGGCGGCAAGGGCAACGAAGGCGTGTCTTCGTACGTGCAGCGCCTGCCGAACTCGATCGGCTACGTGGAATACGCGTACGCCAAGCAGAACAAGATGTCCTACGTGCAGCTGAAGAACGCCGCCGGCAACTTCGTGTCGCCCGACGACGAGAACTTCAAGGCTGCCGCCGCCGGCGCCGACTGGAGCAAGACCTTCTACCAGGTGCTGACCGAGCAGCAGGGCAAGGATTCGTGGCCCATCACCGGTGCCACCTTCATCCTGATGCACAAGAACCAGGACAAGCCGGCCCAAGCCGCAGCCGCGCTGAAGTTCTTCGACTGGGCCTACACCCAGGGCGACAAGACCGCCGCCGAACTCGACTACGTGCCGCTGCCCGATTCGGTCAAGGCTCTTGTGCGCAAGCAGTGGGCGCAGATCAAGGGCGCCGACGGCAAGGCCGTCGCCGCCAACTGATCCCCAGCCACCTCGCCAGTCGCTAGGCCGAAGCCCGGGCTGTGACCCGGGCTTCGGCGCAGGCGCCAACCGAATGGAGGTCGCATGACCGCTACAGTGCCCGCGAGCCACCCACTGAACGAATCTTCCATGGGCCGAGCCGACCCTTCCAGCGCGCCGCCGCCCTTGCGGCGCTCGGCCCCCTGGGCCGATACCGTCTTCTCCTTCTTCGCGCATGCGGCCGCCTGGCTCACGCTGGCCTTGCTGGCCGGCATCATCGGCTCGCTGGTCGTCGGCGCCGCGCCGGCCATCCGCGAGTACGGCCTGAGCTTCCTCTGGCGCTCGGACTGGGACCCTGTGCAGAACCAGTACGGCGGCCTGGTGATGATCTACGGCACGCTGATGACCTCGGCCATCGCGCTGATCATCGCGGTGCCTGTCAGCTTCGGCATCGCGCTGTTCCTAACCGAACTCTCGCCCGCCTGGCTCAAGCGGCCGCTGGGTATCGCGGTGGAACTGCTGGCCGCCGTGCCCTCCATCGTCTACGGCATGTGGGGCCTGCTGGTGTTCGGCCCCATCCTGGCCACCTATGTGCAGCAGCCGCTGCAGGCCGCCCTCGGCAACGTGCCCTACGTGGGCGCGCTGGTGTCGGGCCCGCCGGTGGGCATCGGCCTGCTGTCGGCCGGCATCATCCTGGCCATCATGATCATCCCGTTCATCGCCTCGGTGATGCGCGACGTGTTCGAGGTGACGCCGCCGATGCTCAAGGAGTCGGCCTATGGCCTCGGCTCCACCACCTGGGAGGTGGTCTACAAGGTGGTGCTGCCCTACACCAAGACCGGTGTGGTGGGTGGCGTCATGCTCGGCCTGGGCCGGGCGCTGGGTGAAACCATGGCCGTCACCTTCGTGATCGGCAACATGAACCAACTGAACTCGCCCTCGCTGTTCGAGGCGGCCAACAGCATCACCTCGGCGCTGGCCAACGAGTTCGCCGAAGCCGGCGAGGGCCTGCACCAGGCCTCGCTGATCTACCTGGGCCTGGTGCTGTTCTTCATCACCTTTGTGGTGCTGTCGTTCTCCAAGCTCCTGCTGGCCCGCCTGAAGAAGAGCGAAGGGAGCCGCACATGACCACCTCCTCCATCGACCCGCGCCGGCTGGCCAAACACCACAGCCGCAAGCGCGTGAATGCGGTCGCCCTGGCGCTGGCGCTGGGCGCCATGGCCTTCGGCGTGTTCTGGCTGATCTGGATCCTGGTGGAAACGGTGCGCCTGGGCTTTGGCGGTCTGGCGCTGGCCACCTTCACCGAGATGACGCCCGCGCCGATGTCGGAGACTGGCGGCCTGGCCAACGCCATCTACGGCTCGCTGATGATGGTGGTGCTGGCCACGTTGGTGGGCACGCCCATCGGCGTGATGGCAGGCATCTACCTGGCCGAGTACGGTGTCAAGACGCGCCTGGGCGCGGCCACCCGCTTCATCAACGACATCCTGCTGTCGGCGCCTTCCATCGTGGTGGGCCTGTTCATCTATGCGGTGGTGGTGGCGCGGATGAAGAGCTTTTCGGGCTATGCCGGCATCCTGGCGCTGGCGCTGATCGTGATTCCGGTGGTCATCCGCACCACCGAGAACATGCTGATGCTGGTGCCCAGCGCGCTGCGCGAGGCGGCCTACGCCCTGGGCACGCCCAAGTGGAAGGTCATCATGCTCATCACCCTGAAGGCGGCCCGCGCCGGCGTGGTCACCGGCGTGCTGCTGGCAGTGGCCCGCATCTCGGGCGAGACGGCGCCGCTGCTGTTCACCGCGCTGTCCAACCAGTTCTGGACGATGGACCTGGGCCAGCCGATGGCCAGCCTGCCGGTGACCATCTTCAAGTTCGCGATGAGCCCTTACGAGAACTGGCAGAAGCTGGCGTGGGCCGGCGTCTTCCTGATCACGATCGGCGTGCTGGCGCTCAACATCCTGGCGCGCACCCTGTTCCGCAACAAGCACTGAGAGAGCCGGAGCTCACCATGGACACCAAAGTCAATCTGCCCGTGACCGAGAAGGCCAAGCTCTCGGTGCGCAACCTGAACTTCTATTACGGCAGCTTCCACGCGCTCAAGCACATCAACCTCGACATCCCCGAGAAGAAGGTCACCGCCTTCATCGGCCCGTCGGGTTGCGGCAAGAGCACGCTGCTGCGCACTTTCAACCGCATGTTCGAGCTCTATCCCGAGCAGCGGGCCGAAGGCGAGATCAACCTCGACGGCGAGAACATCCTCAACGCCAAGCTGGACGTGAGCCTGATCCGCGCCAAGGTCGGCATGGTGTTCCAGAAGCCCACGCCGTTTCCGATGTCGATCTACGACAACATCGCCTTCGGCGTGCGGCTGTTCGAGAACCTGCCGCGCGTGGAGATGGACGAGCGCGTGGAATGGGCGCTGAAGAAGGCGGCGCTGTGGAACGAGGTCAAGGACAAGCTGGGCCAGAGCGGCTCGGGCCTGTCGGGCGGCCAGCAGCAGCGCCTGTGCATCGCGCGCGGCATCGCGATCAAGCCCGAGGTGCTGCTGCTCGATGAACCCTGCTCGGCACTCGACCCGATTTCCACCGGCAAGATCGAGGAGCTGATCCACGAGCTCAAGAGCGACTACACCGTGGCCATCGTTACCCACAACATGCAGCAGGCGGCGCGTTGCTCCGACTACACCGCCTACATGTACCTGGGCGACCTGATCGAATTCGGTCCCACTTCCGAGCTGTTCATGAAGCCGAAGAAGAAGGACACCGAGGACTACATCACCGGCCGCTTCGGCTGATCCAGGAGACACCATGGCGGACAAGCATCTCTCCACGCAATTCGACGCCGAGCTGAGCGGCATCTCCAACCGGGTGCTCGAGATGGGCGGCCTGGTGGAAGCGCAGGTGGCGCAGGCCATCTATGCGCTGAGCAACTTCAGCAGCGAGACGGCCAACCAGGTGCTGCAGCAGGAAACGCGCGTCAACCAGATGGAAGTCGAGATCGACAGCGACCTGTCCGGCATCATCGCCCGCCGCCAGCCGACTGCGCGCGACCTGCGCCTGCTGATCGCGGTCAGCAAGACCATCGCCAACCTCGAGCGCGTGGGCGACGAAGCCGCCCGCATCGCCCGCACGGTGCAGCGCCTGGTCAACACCGGCGTGTCGAGCCGGCTGCGCGTGCCGGTGGCCGACCTGGCCTTCGAGGCCGACCTGGCGGTGGCGCTGCTGCGCAAGGCGCTCGACGCCTTCGCCCGCCTGGACACCGCGCGCGCGCTGGAAGTGCTCAAGCAGGACGACCAGATCGACCAGGAGTTCGACGGCCTGCTGCGCAAGCTGATCACCTACATGATGGAAGATCCGCGCACGATCTCTTCCAGCATCGACCTGGTGTTCGTGGCCAAGGCCATCGAGCGTGTGGGCGACCATGCCAAGAACCTGGCCGAAGCCATCATCTACGTGGTCAAGGGCACCGATGTGCGCCACCACACCGTTGAAGCCGTCGAGGATGCAGTCCGATGAGTCTTGTACTGGTGGTCGAAGACGAGCCGGCGATTGCCGAGCTCATTTCCCTCAACCTGCGCCACGCCGGCTATGACGTGGTGATCGCGTCCGACGCCGAGCAGGCGCAGCAGGCCGTCAACGGCGTGCTGCCCGACCTGGTGCTGCTGGACTGGATGCTGCCGGGCCAGTCGGGCCTGTCGCTGGCCAAGCGTTGGCGCGGCGAAGCCCGCACCAAGGGCCTGCCGGTGATCATGCTGACCGCCCGCTCGGAAGAGTCGGACATGGTCTCGGGCCTGGACGCAGGGGCGGACGACTACCTGACCAAGCCTTTTTCCACCAAGGAGCTGCTGGCGCGCATCCGCGCCGTGCTGCGCCGCAAGGCGCCCGATGCGCTGGACGCGGCGGTGGAAGTGGGCGGCCTGGTGCTGGACCCGTCGACCCACCGTGTCACGCGGGTGATCGACGGCGTCTCGCGCGAGATCAAGATCGGCCCGACCGAATTCCGGCTCCTGCACTTTTTCATGACGCACCCCGAGCGCGTGCACAGCCGCGGCCAGCTGCTGGACCGCGTGTGGGGCGACCATGTGTTCATCGAAGAACGCACGGTGGACGTGCACGTCAAGCGCCTGCGCGAGGCGCTGGCGCCGGTCAACTGCGCGCCGATGATCGAGACGGTGCGCGGCGCGGGTTACCGGCTCACGCAGCAGACCAGCGTCTCGGCGTGAGCCCACGGCGGATGTCCCGGGGCAGCCGATGAGCTGGTGGTTGCTGCGCACGCTGTCGGCCGCGCTGGCGGCACTGGTGGGCGCCGTGGTGGGCGAATGGGTGGGCCGGATGATCGCCTTGCCCACCACCGGCCTGATGGCCGGCGCCGTGTTGGGCAGCACCGTGGTGGCCATGCAGGACGGCCTGCGCGGCCGCCGGCTGATGCGCTGGCTGCGCAGTGCGCAAGATGTTTCAGCCCCCCGCGACCGCGGCTTCTGGGGCGAGATGGGCTACCGCATCGAGCGTGCGCTGCGCCTGCGCGAGCGCTCGCTGGACCAGGAACGCGGCCGGCTGGAGCAGTTCCTCTCCGGCATCGAAGCGTCGCCCAACGGCGTGCTGATGCTGGACGCCAACGACCAGATCGACTGGTGCAACTCGATGGCGGCCGACCACTTCGGCCTCGACCCGGTGCGCGACCGCCGCCAGCGTGTGACCAACCTCATCCGCTCGCCCGCCTTCGTCAGTCATCTGCAGGGCGGCAGCTTCGACCAGCCGGTGGTGCTGACCAGCCCGCAGGGGCGGGCCACGCTGTCGGTCACCGTGCGGCCTTATGGCGACGGCATGAAGCTGGTGCTGTCGCAGGACATCACCGAGCATGAGCGCAACGACGGCATGCGCCGCGACTTCGTCGCCAACGTCTCCCACGAGATCCGCACGCCGCTGACGGTGCTGTCGGGCTTCGTGGAAACCATGGCGTCGCTGCCGCTCAGCGAACCCGAGCGCCAGCGTGTGCTCACGCTGATGCGCCAGCAGACCGAGCGCATGCAGACCCTCGTCGGCGACCTGCTGACGCTGGCGCAGCTCGAAGGCAGCCCGCGCCCGGCCACCGACCGCTGGACGCCGCTGGACCCGCTGATGCAGCGGCTCGAGGGCGACGTGGGCTCCTTGTCGGCGGGCCGCCACGTGATCCGCTTTCAGGTGGAGCCGGGCTTCGAGATGGCGGGCAACCCCAGCGAGCTGGCCAGCGCCATCACCAACCTGGTGACCAATGCAGTGCGCTACACGCCCGATGGCGGGCGCATCGACGTCAGCTGGCGGCTGCGCCCCGATGCCGCGGGCGAAGTGGAAGTGCGCGACACCGGCATCGGCATCGCGCGCGAGCACATCCCGCGGCTGACCGAACGCTTCTACCGCGTGGACGGCAGCCGCTCGCGCGACACCGGCGGCACCGGCCTGGGCCTGTCCATCGTCAAGCACGTGGTGCAGCGCCACGGCGGCGAGCTGGTGGTGGAAAGCGAGCCCGGCAAGGGCTCCAGCTTCCGGCTGCTGCTGCCCGCGCCGCGGGTGCGGCGCGTCAGGCAGGGTGCGGCCGACCACAAGTCGACCCTCACGTCCGAAGCTTGAGACCGGACTGCCGGATCACCGGCGGTACACCGCGCTGACCTCGTCGCGGTCGGTCGGCCGGTTCTCGCGGGCCACGAAGCTCCAGCCGGCGGGGGCGGGCTGCGGCTTGCCGCGCTGCTCGCCCACCAGCAGCCAGCCGCAGCCGCTGTCGTCGGCGCTGGCGCCGGCATGCTCGGCCTGCACGCGCCAGCGGCCGAAGTACTCCAGCGACGCGATCGCCGACATCGGCACCCCGCGCGTGGCCACGCAGGCCTGCGCCGGCACATGGCGCGCGATGCGTTCGGTCCAGGGGCGATAGCTGCGCGCATAGTCCAGCAGCGGCAGCCACAGCGTCATCAGCAGCAGCCAGCACAACGCCACTCCGCCGGCGGGCAGCACCAGGCTCTTCCACAGCGCATGCTGGTGGCGGCCGGTGCGCCAGCGCACCAGCGTCACCCAGGCCAGCGTGCCCAGCACCGCCAGCGCCAGCGCCAGCGGCGAAAAGCGAGCCGAAAAGCCCGGCGCCAGCTTGGCCACGTTGGCGGCCGTGCTGGCCGGAAAGCCCACCTGGAAGGCCGCATACACCACCCAGGCGCCGATGGCGCAGGCGCTGAAGAAGAACACCGAGAACCAGTCCACCGCGGCACTGGTGCCGCGCTGCAAGGTGGGCAGCGCAAACGCCGCCAGCACCGCAAAGCCGGGCAGCCCCAGCATCAGCGCGCGGTCGGAGCCGCCCATCGCCACGCAGGCCACCACCGCCAGCGCAGCAGCGCTCAGCGGCACCGAGATGTGCCGGTGCTGCAGGTGGTGCCGCCACCGCCACAGCGTCCACAAGGCCAGCAGCCAGGCCGGCCACAGGAACCACACCAGCAGCCGCACGATGCGCGGCAGTTCGGCCAGCACCTTGTCGTCGATGCGCCAGGCCCAGCTGTGCACCGTGGCGCCTACCAACGCCGCGCCCAGCGCCGCCGCCGCCACCCAAGGCGTGAAGCGGCGCACCGCGTCGAAGCTGGAACGTGCGCACAGCGCGGTGGCCAAGGCCCCCAGGCCGATGGCCATCGCCGGTGCGCCGCTGGCCGCCATCAGCGGCAAGGCGGCCAGCATGGCCAGGCGCGGCTTGAAGCCGCGAAAGGGCGCAGCGGCCAGCGCCCACACCGCCAGCGCCACGCTGGCCAGCTGCGCCAGCTCCGGCGTGGTTTCATGGCCCAGCTGCAGCGCGCCCAGCGTGGCCATCAGCGCCAGCATCGCGCCGTCGGCCAGCGCCCGGGCGTAGTCCACCGGCGCCGCCTCTCCGCCGAAGGCAAAGGCCACCGGTTGCGCGGCCTCGGTGCGGGCCAGCTGGAAGGTGGCGTACCAGGTCAGCGCCAGCGTGACGGCCAGCAGCAGCGCGTAAGGAATGCGGGCGGCCAGCGGCGCGTCCACCCAGGGCGTGAGCGCCCAGATGAAGGCCGCGCCCAGCCAGTGGGGCAGCAGGGCGGTGTCCACCGGCAGGCCGCCCAGCGTGGGCGCCAGCCAGGCGGTGCGGCCTTCGGCCATCGCGGCCATCACGCCGAAGGCGGTGACGTCGGCGTTTTTCCAGGGGTCGCGGCCGAACAGACCGGGCAGCAGGTAGGCGGCGCAGAACAGCCAGAGCGCCCAGCGCGGCAGCGGCTGGGCCGCGCGCTGGGTGACCAGGGCAGGGGTAGGTACGTTCATGCGGGCAGGGTGAAAAAGCGACGGGCAAGAAAAAGGGCAGCCAAGGCTGCCCTCTTGCCGTTGCAGGCGTGCATCACTTCTTGATGCCGACCTTCGCGAACTTGTTGCGGAACTTCTCGACCCGGCCGCCCAGGTTGTCGATGCTCTTTTGAGTGCCCGTGTAGAAGGGGTGCGACTCGCTGCTGGTTTCCAGCTTGTAGAGCGGCAGCTCGCGACCGTCTTCCATCGTCACGGTTTCGCGCGTTTGGGCGCACGAACGCGTCACGAACTTGAACCCGTTCGACAGGTCCACGAAACAGACCTCGCGGTACGCGGGATGGATGCCTTCTTTCATACGTGCCTCGTTCATCAGACCGCTCGCCACCTGGTAGCCACGCCTGCCCCATGCATGCGCACTTTCCCACGAGCGGAAAACCCGGAAGTATAGCGCGTGGCCTCAGCCGCCGCGCCGCATCATGTCGAAGAAGTCCAGGTTGTTCTTCGTCGACTTCATCTTGTCGAGGATGAACTCCATCGCCTCGATCTCGTCCATCGGGTAGAGCAGCTTGCGTAGGATCCAGCTCTTTTGCAGGATCTCGGGCTTGAGCAGCAGCTCTTCGCGCCGCGTGCCGCTCTTGTTGATCAGGATGGACGGGTAAACGCGCTTTTCGGCCATGCGGCGATCCAGGTGGATTTCGCAGTTGCCGGTGCCCTTGAATTCCTCGTAGATGACTTCGTCCATCTTCGAGCCGGTGTCGATCAGCGCGGTGCCGATGATGGTCAGCGAGCCGCCTTCTTCCACGTTGCGGGCCGCGCCGAAGAAGCGCTTGGGCCGCTGCAGCGCGTTGGCGTCCACACCGCCGGTGAGCACCTTGCCCGACGAAGGCAGCACGTTGTTGTACGCGCGGGCCAGGCGGGTGATCGAGTCCAGCAGGATCACCACGTCCTTCTTCAGCTCGACCAGGCGCTTGGCGCGCTCGATCACCATCTCGGCCACCTGCACGTGGCGCTGGGCCGGTTCGTCGAAGGTGGAGCTGATGACCTCGCCGCGCACGGTGCGCAGCATCTCGGTCACTTCCTCGGGGCGCTCGTCGACCAGCAGGACGATCAGGTGCACCTCGGGGTGGTTGGCCACCAGCGCATGCGCCAGGTGCTGCATCATCATCGTCTTGCCGGTCTTGGGCTGGGCGACGAGCAGGGCACGCTGGCCTTTGCCGATGGGCGCGATCAGGTCGACGATGCGGCCGGTGATATTTTCTTCGGCGCGGATGTCGCGCTCGAGCTTGAACTGCTCCTTGGGGAACAAGGGCGTCAAGTTCTCGAACATGATCTTGTGCTTGTTCTCCTCGGGCGTCAGGCCGTTCACGCGGTCGACCTTGACCAGCGCGAAGTAGCGTTCGCCGTCCTTGGGCACACGCACTTCACCTTCGATCATGTCGCCGGTGTGGAGATTGAAGCGGCGGATCTGGCTCGGGCTCAGGTAGATGTCGTCGGTGGACGCCATGTAGCTGGTGTCCGGCGAGCGCAGGAAGCCGAAGCCGTCAGGCAGCACTTCGAGCACGCCGTCGCCGAAGACCTGTTCACCGGCCTTGGCGCGCTTTTTCATGATCGCGAACATCAGCTCCTGCTTGCGCAGGCGGCTGACGTTGTCGATCTCCAGCGCTTCGCCCATCTTGATGAGCTCGGAAACGTGCTGGGCCTTCAGTTCGGAAAGATGCATGGAGGCGGACCTTGGGAGGGTGCGCCGCTGCCAAGCAAGCGCACCGAACGATCGGCTCGGACTGTGCCAGCGCCGCCGAGCGAATTCGCTGATTCAGCAAACTCGCGTGCGGGCCATCGAATTACACGCTGGTGGGAGGAGCCGACTCCACGCGCTGAATGCCGTTGTGGCACCGGGCGTGGTGGCAATCTGGGCGCTGGCGGGGCGTTGGAACAACCCTCGTCGCCAGCAACTCCGTCAGATTATAGATGACCGTCCAGGAAGGCGGTCAATTGGGTCTTCGTCAGGGCGCCGACCTTGGTCGCGGCGACCTGGCCGTTCTTGAACAGCATCAGCGTCGGGATGCCGCGGATGCCGAACTTGGCAGGCACGTCGCGGTTGTCGTCGACGTTGAGCTTGGCGATCTGCAGCTTGTCGCCATAGTCCTTCGACACTTCGTCCAGGATGGGCGCAATCATCTTGCAGGGGCCGCACCATTCGGCCCAGTAATCGACCAGCACCGGCTTGTCGGATTGGAGGACGTCGGATTCGAACGACGCGTCGGAGATGTGCTTGATGAGTTCGCTCATGTCGTTTCCTGATTGGCCGTAAAGGCTTGATCGATTCTGACACAAGCCCTTCATGGGGCCGGTGCATCCGGTCTATGGCCGCCATAGCCCGAACCCGATGGCGTGCGAAGCCCATCTGGCCGGCAATCGCCGGTTTGTTCGGCAGTTTTGCGCGCGCCGCTGGCTGTCCAATCGGGGTGTCCACCTCCGCCGCCCCATGACTGCAGCGACCTCACCCTCCGCCAAACCCGTCCGCACCTTCGGCCGTTTCGAGCTGCGCCATCTGCTCGGCCGCAGTGCGCACACCATGGCCTGGACGGTCTTCGATCCGTCCAGCCAGCAAGAGCGCGTGCTGGTGCTGCCGCGCTCGCAGCCTGCGGACGCGGCAGGCCTGGACCGCTGGCTGCAGGCGGCGCGCAAGGCCTCGCGGCTGGACCATCCGGGCATCGCGCCCGCGCTGGAGATCGACGCGCATGAACGTTGGCCCTACGCCGCCTATGCACGCAGCACCACGCTGGCCGAAAGGCTCACCCGTGAAGGCTGGCCGGCGGTGGAGGTTGCCCGCTGGATGACGCAGGCGCTGGAAGGCCTGGCCTTTGCGCACGAAGCGGGCATTGCGCACCGCGACCTGCAGCTGCACCTGTTGAGCGTGACCGAAACCGAGCAGCTGCAGGTGATGGGCCTGGAAGTGGCGATCGCCGAGCGCATGGCCGCGGGCGCGGCGGGCGGCGGCCTGGGCTTGCAGGCCCAGGGCCATGCGGCCAGCCGCGACGTGCTGTCCATGGGCTTGCTGATGCACCAGATGCTGGCCGCCGAGCCTGCGCTGGGCGAGGCCGACATCGGCCGCTGCATCGAGCGCATGCCGCCGCTGGGGCGCGACATCGTGCGCCTGCCCTGGGTGATTCCGCGCCCGGTGCCCGAGGCCTTGCGCGCCATCGTCAACCGCGCCACCGACCGCCAGGAACGCCAGCGCTACCAGAGCGCCCGCACGCTGGCGCGGGCGCTGCAGGGCTGGCTCGACAACGCGGCGCAGGGCGGCGATGCCCACGACCTGCTGCTGGAGCGGGTGCGCCAGATCGGCGCGCTGCCGGCCATGCGCGGCGGCGCGGTGCGCGCGGCGCGCCTGGCCTCGCTGGAAACCGGCCACACCAGCGAATTGGCCGAGCTGGCCCTGAAGGACCTGGCGCTGGCCTTCGAGCTGCTGCGGCAGGTCAACAGCGCCCAGGTGCGCGGTGCCCAGGTGGCGGGCAACGGCCCGGTGCTGACGGTGCGGCGCGCCATCGCGATGATCGGGCTCGACGGCCTGCGCCGCGCGGCCACCGGTCTGCGGCCATGGCCCGGCCCCTTGAACGACAGCGCGGCGGCCGAGCTGGCGCAATGCATCCTGCGGGTCAAGCGGGCGGCGCAGCTGGCGCAACAGCTGCGCCCTGCGGGGTACGACGCCGAGGTGGTCTACCTCGTCACGCTGATGCAGAACCTGGGCCGGCTGCTGGTGCACTACCACTTCCCCGATGAAGCGCAGCAGATCCACCGGCTGATGCAGCCCGCACCGGGCAGGGACGGTGGCCCCGACGAGCCGGGCATGCCCGAAGAGGTGGCCGCGTTTGCGGTGCTGGGCGTGGACATCGAATCGATGGGCGCGGCCGTGGCCCGCTACTGGGGCATGGACGACGCGGTGCTGCACATGATCCGCCGCGTGCCGGTGCAGACGCCGGTGCGCCATGGCGACAGCGACGACGACATCCTGCGCACCGTGGCCAGTGCTGCCAATGAAGCGGTGGATGCGATGGGCCTGCCGCCGCGCCAGGTGGGCCCGGCGCTGGACCGCGTGGCCCAGCGGTATGCCCGTGTGCTGCACCTTCAGCCGCGCGAGCTGCACGATGCAGCGCAGGCTGCCATGCGCGGCCAGGGCGACCCGATGGGCGGAGACGGCGTGGAAGGTCTGGACGATGCGCCGGCGGAAGAGACTCCAGCGGCGCAGGGCGCGGGTGAGGCTTCAGCGGCAGACGGGGCGGGCGGCTTCATGGCCGCCCAGCCACCCCAGGCGCCGGAGCGTCCGGCGCAGCCCGCCTGACGGAGGCGGGAAGGGTGACGAGCCTGATCTCGGCACTGGTCACAACGGTTGGGGCTGCTTCGTTCCCGACCTGACCCGGTTGGCCGCGCTTCCATGCGAGGAGGCCCGTCACCGACCATTCTAGGGCACAGCGGCGAACACCCACTTCGGGGCGCCGCCGCGGTGCTTCAACGCAGCTGCAGATCGTCGTTGCCGAAGCGGATGTTCAGCGGCTCGATAAGCAGCTGCTTGGGGCCGGCTTCCACCTGGCCGGCCACCAGCGCCGGCACGCCTTGCGCCTGGGCGATCTGCACCACGCGCTCGGCATCGGCCGCGTCCACGAAGATGGCGAAACCCGCGCCCATGTTGAGCGTGCTGTAGGCCTCGCGGTCGTCCTGCCTGGCGTGCTGCTGGATGAACTTCAGCACCGGCGTCACCTCGGGCACGCTGCGGATGCGGTAGGTGAGCTCGGCCGGGTGACGCAGCAGCTTGCGCCAGCCGTGGCCGGTGATGTTGGCGCAGTAGTGCGGCACCACGCCGGCCTTGTACAAGGCTTCGGTCACCGGCGAATACAGCGTGGTGGGGGCCAGGAGCGCCTCACCGTAGCTCAGGCCCGGCTGCACCTCGGTCAGGTAGCCCTGCGGCAGCCGTTCCACCAGCTTGCGCGCCAGGCTCAGGCCGTTGGCGTGGATGCCGCTGGAAGCCAGCAGCACGATGGCGTCGCCGGCCTGCAGCCGGTCGCCCACCGACAGCCGTTCCTTCGGGTTGATGAGGCCGGTGCACGAGGCCGCCAGGTCGATGCGGCCGGCTTCCACGATGCCGGCCAGCGCCGGCGTTTCGCCGCCGCCCCAAGCCACGCCGCAGGTGTCGCAGGCCTTCTTCCAGCCGGCCACCAGCGCCTGCGCGCGCTGCGCATCGCCGAACCAGTCGCTGCCGCCCGCAGCCCAGTAGGCCTGCACCACCAGCGGCGTGGCGCCCACGGTGATGAGGTCGTTGACCGCCATCGCGATGGTGTCCTGCGCGATGCCGTCGTAGTAGCTCTTGCCGGTGAGCTGCTGCATCTCGTCGGCCACCAGGGCCTTGCTGCCCAGGCATTCGACGATGCTGGCCAGGTAGAACGGACCCACGTCGACCACGTAGGCCGATTCACCGCGCGAAGCGGCCACCTCGGTGAAGCCGTGCGCGGCCAGGTGGCCGGCGGTGGCCGCGGCCGCGCGCTGTGCGCTGACCTTCAGCGGATCGATCAGGTCGTAGTTGACGCCAGCCTGCTCATAGGTGAGGGCGGCATCGGCGGGCGCGGCGTCGGCGCGGGGTTCGGTCGAATTCATGGGGCGGGATTATCGGGGAGTGGCGGCGCCTGCCGGGGGGTGATGCGGCCGGTTCGTAGAATGGCCCGATGAGTTACGTCGTGCTCGCGCGCAAGTACCGCCCCCGAAGCTTCGAGCAGATGGTGGGGCAGGAGCACGTCGTCCGTGCCCTGACCAACGCCCTGGCCCAGCAACGGCTCCACCACGCCTACCTGTTCACCGGCACCCGCGGGATCGGCAAGACCACGGTCTCGCGCATCCTGGCCAAGAGCCTGAACTGCATCGGCCCCGACGGCACCGGCGGCATCACCGCCCACCCGTGCGGCGTGTGCAGCGCCTGCACCGAGATCGATGCCGACCGCTACGTGGACTACATCGAGATGGACGCGGCCAGCAACCGCGGCATCGACGAGATCCGCGACCTGCTGGAGCGGGCCGCCTACAAGCCCAGCGTCGGCCGCTTCAAGGTCTTCATGATCGACGAGGCGCATCAGCTGACCAAGGAGTCGTTCAACGCCTTGCTCAAGACGCTGGAAGAGCCACCCGACTACCTGAAGTTCGTGCTGGCCACCACCGACCCCGAGAAGATGCTGCCCACGGTGCTGAGCCGCTGCCTGCAGTTCAACCTGCGGCCGATGGCGCCCGAGGTGGTGTACGAGCATCTGCAGCATGTGCTGCAGGCCGAGGCGGTGGAGCACGACGAAGCCTCGGTGAGGTTGTTGTCGCGCGCCGCCCGCGGCTCGATGCGCGATGCGCTGTCGCTGACCGACCAGGCCATCGCCTATGGCGCCGGCCGCATCGAGGCCGAAGGCGTGCGCCAGATGCTGGGCGCGGTGGACCGCAGCCATGCGGCCGGCTTCGTCGAGGCGCTGGCCCGGCGCGACGGCCCTACGCTGCTGGCCGGCGTGAAGGCGCTGCGCGACCGCGGCCTGTCGCCCGCCGGCACGCTGGAAGAGATGACCGTGCTGCTGCAGCAGATGGCGGTGGAACAGGCGGTGCCCGGCTCGCTGGACGACACCGACCCCGACACGCCCGCCACGCGCGAACTGGCCGGCCTGCTGCCGCCCGACGAAACCCAGCTGCTGTACAGCCTGGCGCTGCACGGCCGCACCGAGCTGCAGCTGGCGCCCGACGAATACGCGGCGCTGACGATGGTGCTGCTGCGGCTGTTCGCCTTCCCGCCGGCCGGGCCAGGCGGCGGGCAGGGGCGGCCTGCGGGCGGTGTGAAGGCGGCTGCCGCGCCGACTGCAGCGGCAACGGCCTCTGCGGCGCCGAGCCCGACGGCGCCAGCAGCCGCCGCGCCGACATCCACAGCGCAGCCGCCTGCCGCGCCAACCTCCACAGCGCCGGCGCCCGCCGCGCCAACCTCCACAGCGCCGGCCCCCGCCGCCCTGAGAGCCCCCGCGCCGCAGGCCGTGGCCCGCGCCGAGGTACCGGCGCGACGGCCGGCCGCCACCGGGGCAGCGACCGATGCCACGCGCGTGTCGGAGCCGGCAGCGCCGCCCTACGCCGCCACAGGCGCCGCACCCGTGGGCCGGCAGGCTGCGGCCCCCGCATCGCAGGCGGCCGCGCCCCAGCGCCCCGCGATGCGCGCCCCGGCGCCGCTGCCCACGCGGCCGGCACCGGTCGCCGCCACGCCCGAGCGCCAGGGCACCAGCCGCCCCAGCATGCCCGAGCCGCCCGCCTGGCTGGACGAAGCACCGCCCGACCTGGAGCGTGAGTCCCCTTCGGCCGGTGCCGACTTCGACGCGGCCGACGTCGACGTGATGGCGCTGCCCGCCGTGGCCCGCGCTGCCGCGCCGGTGGCCCCGGCTGCGCGGCCCACGCCGGCGGCCCCGCTGGTGCTGAACAAGACCGCGCTGGGCGAGCGCTGGGCCACCGTGGTGGCCGGCCTCAACCAGAAGCAGGCGGTGGTGGCCATGGTGCGTGAGCTGGCCATGCAGGCCGAGCTCATCGCCATCGACGAAGCGGGCGACAAACCGGTGTGGACGCTGCGCGTCGAGCGTGAATCGCTGCGCACGCCCACGCTGGTGGCCAAGCTGCAGGCGGTGCTGGCCGACGTGGCCGGCCTGCCGGTGCAACTCCTGACCGAAGCCGGTATCCCACAAGACTCACCGTCGCTGCGCGATCGCGCCGAGCGCGAGCACCGCCAGCGCGAGGCCGAGCAGATCATCCTGAACGACCCGGTGGTGCTGGGCCTGATGTCGCGCTTTCCTACCGCGCGTGTCGTGCCCGGCTCCATCAAGCCGCAATAACCCCACCTTCCACCGAATTCACGGAGCAGATCCACCATGATGAAGAACCAACTGGCCGGCCTGATGAAGCAGGCCCAGGCGATGCAGGACAACCTGAAGAAGGTGCAGGACGAGCTGGCCACCATCGAGGTGGAAGGCCAGTCGGGCGCCGGCCTGGTGAAGGTGGTGATGACCTGCAAGCACGACGTCAAGCGCGTGACCATCGACCCCAGCCTGCTGGCCGACGACAAGGACATGCTGGAGGACCTGGTGGCCGCCGCCTTCAACGACGGCGTGCGCCGCGCCGAGACGCTGAGCCAGGAAAAGATGGCCAAGGTGACCGCCGGCATGCCGCTGCCCCCCGGCATGAAGATGCCTTTCTGAGTTGGCCCCTTCGTTGGCCACCTCCCAGCTCAACACCTTGATCGAGGCGCTGCGCCGGCTGCCCGGCGTGGGCGTCAAATCGGCGCAGCGCATGGCCTTTCATCTGCTGCAGCACGACCGCACCGGCGGCGTGGCGCTGGCCGATGCGCTGGCCGCGGCGATGGAGAACGTGCGCCACTGCGAGCGCTGCAACACTTTTTCCGACACGCCGTTGTGCGAGGTGTGCAGCGACACCGGCCGCGATGCGCGCCAGTTGTGCGTGGTGGAAAGCCCGGCCGACCAGGCGGCGCTGGAGCGCTCCGGCGGCTACCGCGGCTACTACTTCGTGTTGATGGGCCGCCTGAGCCCGCTGGATGGCGTGAGCACGCGCGAGCTGGGCGTGCAGGCGTTGATGGCGCGCGCCCGCGACGGGCGGGTGCAGGAAGTGATCCTGGCGCTGAGCTTCACCGCCGAAGGTGAGGTCACCGCCCATGTGCTGCAGCAGGCGCTGGGCGCCATCCGCGGCCCCGACGAGCAGCCGCTGCAGGTGACCCGCTTGGCCCGCGGCGTGCCGGCCGGCAGCGAACTGGAGTACGTCGACCTGTCGACCATCGCGCACGCGCTGGTCGACAGACGCTAGGTCAACGGCGAGCGGTGCTGCTGGTGGCTTCTGCCACCTTCACGCCGTTGCGCGACTTGCTGCCGTTGTCGCTCTTGGCCACCCGCGTGCTCTTGGCGGTCTTGCTGCGCACCGGCGCGGCCTTGGCCACCTGCTTGCCGCCGCCCTTGACCTGGCGCGTGACCACGGCCGCGATCGCCTTGCTGCTGGGCTTGACGGTCTTGGCCGCAGAGGCGGTGCGCGTGACCGGCGCCTGGTTGGGCACGTAGACCACGATCTGGCTGCCCGGCTTGAAGCGCGCGCCCGAGCCCACGTCGTTCCACTGGGCCACTTGCGAGGCCGAGACGCCATAGCGCTTGGCCACGGCCGCCACCGTCTCGCCCTTCTTGCCGGCCTTCAGCGCCACGCGGCGCAGCGGCGGCACGTCGGGCGCCAGCAGCATGGCCGCGTTGTCGGCCACGTGCACCGGCACGTCGCTTTGCCGCTGCGGGCTGCGCGGCACCAGCAGCGTCGAGCCGGCCTTGACCACCATGCGCGGCGGAATGCGGTTGATCTCGCGCAGGTCGGCCTCGCTCATGCCCACCTGCTGCGCGGCATCGGCCGGCTTCATGGTCTTGGGCACCACCCAGGCCGTCCAGGTGGCCAGCGGGCCTTCATGGCGGCGCAGGTTGTGCAGGAAGGCGTTGGCGTTGTCGTAGGGCAGCAGGATCTGCGGCGTGCCGGAGGCCAGGATCACCGGCTTGTTCATCTGCGGATTGAGGTCCGCAAAGTCCGACGCCGACATGCCGGCCAGCTTGGCCGCCAGCGCCACGTCCATGTCGCGCTCGATCGGCACGCTCAGGAAGTACGGGTGGTTTTCCAGCGCCGGCAGCTTGAGCGCAAAGTCGGCCGGGCGGCTGACGATGTTCTTGACCGCCTGCAGCTTGGGCACGTAGTTGCGCGTCTCGTCGGGCATGCGCAGGCTGAGGTAGTCGGTCGGCAGGCCGGCCTTCTCGTTGCGGGCGATGGCCCGCTGCACATTGCCTTCGCCCCAGTTGTAGGCGGCCAGGGCCAGGTGCCAGTCGCCGAACATGTTGTGCAGGCGTTCCAGGTAGTCCAGCGCGGCGCGGGTGGAAGCCAGCACGTCGCGGCGGTCGTCGCGGAACAGGTTCTGCCGCAGCTCGAAGTCGCGGCCGGTGGCGGGCATGAACTGCCACATGCCGGAGGCCTTGGCCACCGACATCGCCTTGGGGTTGAACGCGCTTTCGATGAAGGGCAGCAGCGCCAGCTCGGTGGGCATGCCGCGCTTTTGCAGCTCTTCGGTGATGTGGAAGAGGTAGCGGCCGCCGCGGCTGGTCATGCGCTCGACGTAGTCGGGCCGGGTGGCGTACCACTGCTCATGCACCCGCACATGGTCGGTGTCGATGTCGGGCATGCCGAAGCCATTGCGCACGCGCACCCACAGATCGGCGCGCGAGGCTTCGTCGTTGATGTCGATCTTGACCTCGGGCCGCAACGGGTCCACCGGGGTGCCGGCGGCTTCGGCGGCGGGCGGCTGGGCCGGCGTGCTGGGCGCCGAGACGGCCTGCGGCGCGGGGAGGGTGGGGGCCGGCGTGGTGGCGTCGGTGGCGGCGCTGTTGCCGTTGCCCGAGGGCGGCGCCGTGGTGGCGCAGGCGGTGAGCAGGAGGGAGGCGGCCAGGGCGATCAGGCCCTGGGCTTTGCGGGGTTGTGGCGGAGTCATCGGAATCGGTTCTTCCATTCACGCAGCGTGGCGAAGACCGCGACCGGCGAGGCGTCGGCCGCCCCCTGGTCGCGTGCGGCGCGCACCACGGCCGGAGCCTCGCTGCGCAGGAACGGGTTGATCTCGCGTTCGAGCGAGACGGTGGAGGGCAGCGTGGACCGCCCCTCGGCGCGCTGGTGCTCGCACCAGTGCAGGTGGTCTTGCACTGCGGTGTTGCCGGGCTCGACGGCCGCGGCAAAACGCAGGTTGGACAGGGTGTATTCATGCGCGCAGCACACCCGGGTGTTGCCGGGCAGCGCGGCCAGTTTGGCCAGCGACTGGTGCATCTGCGCCGGTGTGCCTTCGAACAGGCGGCCGCAGCCGCCCGAGAACAGCGTGTCGCCGCAGAACAGCACCGGCGCATCGCCCACACCCTGGCGCAGCAGGTAGGCGATGTGGCCTGCGGTGTGGCCGGGCACCTCGATCACCTCGAAGTGCAGGCCCATCAGCGTGACCAACTGGCCTTCGGCCACGCGGGTGACGGGCTCGGGCAGGCGCTCGGCCTGGGGGCCGAACAAGGGCAGGGGATCGGTGGCCGGCAGCCGGGGCCGCAGGGCGTTGACGCCGCCGACATGATCGGCGTGGTGGTGCGTCACTAGAATGCCGGCCAGCTCGAGGCCCCGCGCATCGAGCGCCGCCTCAACCGGCGCAGCGTCACCCGGGTCGACGACCAGGGCCTGGCGGCCGTCGTCGATCATCCAGATGTAGTTGTCGGAGAAGGCGCTGAGGGCTACCAGGTTCATGCGTGGGGGTGGCTACCGCAAGTGCGGAATTATAGAAAGCCGATCCCCCGTGAAAGCCTTTGCAGAACGCCACTTTACATACGATGCTTAATGTGCCGGATCACGATCGGCTCGTGGACTGGCTGGACACGCCGCCGGGGCGCTACCTGCTGGCCTGGGAGCAGGACCGCCTGGACCGCGCGGTGGTCGACCTGTTCGGCTTCCATGCGCTGCAGCTGGGCCTGCCCCAACTGGACGCGCTGCGTGCCAACCGCATGCCGCACCAGTGGCTGGCCACCGACCAGGCAGCGCCTGTGGCGGAGCCCGGCGCCGAGCATCAGCCCGAGCCGGGCGCCGAGCCGCTGATCGCCACGCCGCCGCGCCAGGTGGCGCTGCACTGCGACTTCGACGCGCTGCCGTTTCCCAACCAGAGCATCGACCTGGTGGTGCTGCCGCACACGCTGGAATTCGCCCGCGACCCGCACCTGACGCTGGCCGAGGTGGAGCGCGTGCTGGTGCCCGAGGGCCGGGTGGCCATCCTCGGCTTCAACCCGGCGGGGCTGTGGGGGCTGCGCCAGCGCATGGGGCGCATCCGCCGCGGGCTGGGCGGCAAAGGGCCGCTGTACCTGCCGCAGTCGCCCGACCTGATCCACTACTGGCGGCTGCGCGACTGGCTGCGGCTGCTGAGCTTCGAGGTCGAAGGCGGCCGCTTCGGCTGCTACCGCCCGGCGCTGCGCTCGGACCGCTGGCTGGACCGCTTCGGCTGGATGGACGGCGTGGGCGATCGCTGGTGGCCGGTGCTGGGCTCGGTGTACTTCCTGCTGGCCGTCAAGCGCGTGCGCGGCATGCGCCTGGTGGGGCTGGCGCGGCGCCAGAAGGTGGCCCGCGCCGGTGCCCCCGCGGTGGCGGCGCGCCGGCAGCCGGCGCTTCATCAACAACCTGATCTTTCCCG
>NZ_CAXFDV010000386.1:0-1930 GCF_964001545.1 uncultured Aquincola sp. | reverse complement strand
GTAGGGCGCCGACTTCATCGTCATCGGCGTGGTGGTGTGGGTCGAGGGCGAAAACAGCAGCGTGTAGCCGTCGGCCTTGGCCTGCTTGACCGCCACCGCGCCGATGGTGCCGGCACCGCCTGGCTTGTTGTCCACCACGATGGTCTGGCCCATCTGCTGGCCGAGCTTTTGCGCCAGCGCGCGGCCCACGGTGTCCAGCGTGCCGCCGGGCGGGAAGGGGATCACCAGCGTGATGGGCTTGGCCGGGTAGGGCTGCGCCAGCGCGACACCGGCGGCGATGGACAGGGCCGCGCCGATGGCGGCGGCCAGGAAGGTCTTGCGGTTCATGGGCTTGTCTCCGTTGTTGTTCAGGCGTGGGGCTGGGCGGGTGCCTGGCGCACCCAGGCTTCGGTCAGGCGCAGGTGGCGGATGCGCTGGCGGAACACCGTGTAGGCGATCTGCAGCGCGCCATCGGCGCTTTGGTGGATCGAGGGATAGGAGTACTCGCGGTTGAGCTGCTGCTGCGAGTTGTTGCTCATGCAGTAGCCGTCGCCGGTTTCCAGGTGCTGGCGGTGCGGCCAGGTCAGGCCGTCGTCGTCCGACAGCGCCACCGTCATCGGTGCACGCGGCGCGCCCCAGAAGGCGCTGCGCCCGCGGGCCACGGCTTCGGTGCGGCCGTCGCCATCGTCGATCTCGTCGTACAGCGAGGCGCGGCGCTCGGTGGCGTCGGCGGCGCTGCTCTGGTTGAAGACGATGGCCAGCGCACCGCTGGTCAGCCGCGCGACTTGTAGGGACGAGTTGTTGTTCGGCAGCTCGGTGGGCTGCGGTGCCGTCCAGTGGCGTCCACGGTCGGTGGACACGCTGCGGTACACATGGTCGGCCCAGCGGCTGCGGAAGAAGCCGATCAATTCGCCCGGCCGGCGGCCAGGCACGATGCTCATGTGCACGCAGCCGGTGCTTTCGGGCACCCGCACTTCGTGCCAGCTGGCGCCCTGGTCGCTGGAGATCATCACCGCACTGGTGTCGTCATGGCCGGCCCACTTCTGCCCGGGCTCGGTGGGGCAATGGAAGATGGGCAGCAGCCAGTCGCTGTTGTCCAGCACCACCACCGGCTGGCGCACGAAGATGCCGGCCTGGGTGAACAGGTCGCGCGTGGGGCCCCAGCTGCGGCCGTTGTCTTCCGAGATGCGGCAGCGCACGAGCGCGGTGTCCTGGTTGCCGGCGCGCTGCGCGGTGTGGATCAGCCACAGCCGGCCGTCGGGCGCCGGAAACAGGATGGGGTTCTGCTCCGAGCGGGTGGGGTCTTGCGACAGCTGCACCGGCGCGCTCCAGGTCTCGCTGCCCGGGGCCAGGCGAGAGAACCACACCGAGATGTCGGCCACGCCTTCCTGCGTGCCGCTGAACCACACGCAGCCCAGCGCGCCGTCTCCCAGCGTCATCAGGTTGGCGGCATGGCATTGCACGCGCGGTGGCGGCAGGTCGGCTTCCATCACGCCGGGCACGCCTTCACGCGGGTGCAGGCGGCCGGCGGGGTGGCCGGCGGGGTACTGCATGGCAGTCATTGCGCCGCCCGCCCCTGGATCAGCCGCAGCGCGTAGTCCACCGCATCCACCAGGCTGTCGGCATTGGCGATGCCCTTGCCAGCGATGTCGAAGGCGGTGCCGTGGTCGACCGAGGTGCGCAGGATGGGCAGCCCCAGCGTGATGTTGACGCCGCTGATCGCCTGCCACTTGCCGGTGGCCGGGTCGACGTTGAAGCCCAGCAGCTTCACCGGGATGTGGCCCTGGTCGTGGAACATGGCCACCACCGCGTCGTACTGGCCGGCGCGCAGCTTGATGAACACCGTGTCGCCCGGGATCGGGCCGCTGATGTCCACGCCGGTTTCGGCCGCAAAGCGCTCGATGGCCGGGCGCACCACCGCATCGTCTTCGCTGCCCAGGATGCCGCCTTC
>NZ_CAXFDV010000385.1:0-3033 GCF_964001545.1 uncultured Aquincola sp. | reverse complement strand
TGTCAAGGCAGTGGCTGCATGAGCATTGATTGCCCCGGCAGTATTTGTCATGACACAACAGGAGCGCGGTTCCCGGTCCCTACACTGCGCGCCATGAGTTCCGCGCCCTCTTCCGCCCCACTCTCTTCCCCCTTGCCCGTGCCACCGGCCGCCGCGGCCGGCGCCGGCGTCGCCAACCAGGCACCCAAGCGGCCCGTGGGTGCGCTGAGGGCGCTGCTGCCCTTCATGCGGCCCTACCGTGGCCGCATCGCGCTGGCCGGGCTGTTCCTGCTGCTGGCGGCCGGCAGCACGCTGGTGTTTCCGCTGGCGCTGCGCTCGTTGATCGACCAGGGGTTGGTGCCTTCGCAGCCGGGCGAGCAGGTGCTGGGGCTGCGCGACCACTTTCTGGCGCTGTTCGGCGTGGGCGCTGCACTGGGCATTTTTTCGGGCGCGCGCTTTTACCTGGTGAGCTGGCTGGGCGAGCGCATCACCGCCGACCTGCGCGACGCGGTGTACGGCCACGTGGTGCGGCAAAGCCCCGAGTTCTTCGAGAGCACCCGGACCGGCGAGGTGCTGAGCCGCCTGACCACCGACACCACGCTGGTGCAGACGGTGGTGGGCTCCAGCCTGTCGCTGGGCCTGCGCAACACGTTGATGGGCACCGGCGCGCTGCTGGCCCTGATCGTCACCAACCCCTGGGTGATGACGCAGGTGCTGGGCATCCTGGTGCTGGTGGTGGCCCCGGCGCTGTACTTCGGCCGCCGGGTGCGCCGGCTCAGCCGCGCCAGCCAGGACCGCATCGCCGACAGCAGCGCCATCGCGGCCGAGGTGCTGAACGCCATTCCCATCGTGCAGAGCTACACGCAGGAGCAGCGCGAGGCCGCCCGTTTTGCCGAAGCCACCGAAGCCGCCTTCGACACCGCGCGCCGCCGCTCCAAGGTGCGGGCGCTGCTGGTGGCCTTCATCATCAGCGCCACCTTCGGCGCGCTGCTGTGGGGCCTGTACCAGGGCACGCAGGCGGTGCTGGCCGGGCGCATCACCGCCGGCCACCTGGGCCAGACGGTGGTGTTCATCATCCTCTTCATCGGCAGCGTGGCCGCGCTGAGCGAGGTGTACGGCGACCTGCAGCGTGCCGCCGGCGCCACCGAGCGGCTGATGGAGCTGCTGCGCGCCCAATCGCCGGTGCGCGACCCCGCCACGCCGCGGCCGCTGCCGGCGGTGGCCGCCGGCTCGGCGCTGAGCCTGGAGCAGGTGCAGTTCTTCTACCCCTCGCGCCCGCTGCAGCCGGCCCTCAGCGACTTCACGCTCGACGTGAGGCCTGGCGAAACCGTGGCCCTGGTGGGCCCCAGCGGCGCCGGCAAGAGCACGGTGTTCCAGCTGTTGCTGCGCTTTTACGACGCGCAGCAGGGCCGCATCACGCTCGACGGCGTGCTGGTGGCCGAGACCGCCATGGCCACGCTGCGCCATCGCGTGGGCATCGTGCCGCAGGACAGCGTGATCTTTTCGACCAGCGCGCTGGAGAACATCCGCTACGGCCGGCCCGACGCCACCGACGCCGAGGTGCAGGCCGCCGCCCGCGCCGCCTATGCGCACGACTTCATCAGCGCCCTGCCCGAAGGCTATGCCACCTACCTGGGCGAGCGCGGCGTGCGCCTGTCGGGCGGGCAGCGGCAGCGCATCAGCATCGCGCGCGCCATCCTGAAGAACCCGCCGCTGCTGCTGCTGGACGAAGCCACCAGCGCGCTGGACGCCGAGAGCGAGCGCGTGGTGCAGGCGGCGCTGGAACGGGCGATGGCCGACCGCACGACGCTCGTGATCGCCCACCGGCTGGCCACGGTGCAGCGGGCCGACCGCATCGTGGTGATGGAAGCCGGCCGCATCGTCGACACCGGCACCCATGCCGAGCTGGTGCAGCGGGGTGGCCTGTATGCACGGCTGGCGCAGATGCAGTTCAGCAACGCGGCTGAGGGATAAAGCCGAGGTCGGACATGTCCGACGGGGTCCGCGGGTGCCCGCCGATGGCTGGCACCGCGGGCCGCCGTAACACTTTGCCCAAGCCGCGCCAGCCAGGCCGCGGCGGCACAGATCCAAGGAGCTCCCTGATGAACAAGACCTTCACCTTCCGCCCCGCCATCGCCGCGCTGGCCGCCGCCGCGCTGCTGGCCACCGGTTGCGCCGACATGAGCCAGACCAACCGCGACACCGCCAAGGGCGCCGGCATCGGCGCAGGTGCGGGCGCCATCCTGGGCGGGCTGACCGGGGGCCGCAGCGGTGCCGGCACCGGCGCGGTGGTGGGCGGCGCGGTGGGCGCCATCGCGGGCAACATCTGGTCCAAGCGCATGCAGGAAAAGCAGGCTGCGATGGAGCGCGCCACCCAGGGCACCGGCATCGACGTGGCCCGCACGCCCAACAACGAGCTGAAGGTCAACATCCCCAGCGACTTCTCGTTCGACGTCGGCAGCGCCGCCATCAAGCCGGCGATGCGCCCGGTGCTCGACCAGTTCGCCCAGGGCCTGGACCCGGCGATGCGCGTGCGCGTGATCGGCCACACCGACTCCACCGGCAGCGACGCGGTCAACGACCCGCTGTCGCGTGAGCGCGCCTACAGCGTGCAGCAGTACCTGACCACCCGCGGCGTGCAGGGCAGCCGCATCAGCACCGAAGGCGTGGGTTCGCGTCAGCCGCTGGCCGACAACGCCACCGCGGACGGCCGCGCCCGCAACCGCCGGGTCGAGATCTACCTGACCGACACCCAGTCGTAAGCCGAGCGGCGAGAATGCGGGGCCGCGCCTTCGGGCGCGGCCTTTTTGCTTTCAGCCCCAGGAGCCTTGCCGTGACCGCCGCCCCCGCCCGCCCCGTGCGCTCTCAGTACGAAGACTTCATGCGCCATGTGTTCGAGCACGGCGTGAGCAAGACCGACCGCACCGGCACCGGCACCCGCAGCGTGTTCGGCCACCAGATGCGCTTCGACCTCAACGAAGGCTTTCCGCTGGTGACCACCAAGAAGGTGCACCTGAAGTCCATCATCCTGGAGCTGCTGTGGTTTCTGCGCGG
>NZ_CAXFDV010000384.1:0-34075 GCF_964001545.1 uncultured Aquincola sp. | reverse complement strand
TGTGGCGTTCCGACGAGCCGGACGCGAGCGCATTGAAGCGAGCGGCGTCAGCTGCGTCCAATACCGGGAGTAGCGGCGATCGATACCGCCCCGGTAACGCGCCCCGGCGCAACCGTTTCCGGCCTGCCGGTGACCCCGATCAGGCCCCTATCGACGGGCCGCCGGTCAGGGCTTTCCCCGAGTTGTTTGGCCCGCGGCGGCCGCAGCGCTAGTGCAAGCACCTAGGCAAGCCTGCTCCGCGTCGAGGAACGACAGCGCAGCAGCTTGCAGGTGTTCATGGTCACTCCTTTCTCCCAGCCGTCAGTTCGCGGCTTCATAGGTGCCGACGCCCGTGTACCGCAGCCAGGTGCCCTTGAGCGGCCGCTGCTCCACCCCCGGCCGCGACCAGTCGCACACCCCTGTCGGGAAGATGGCGTTGAGCCGTACCTGCTCCGCCGGCGTGAAGCTGACGCCGTACTCCGCCAGATCGATGGGGCGCAGCTGGCACTTCAGGATGTCGTTGCTGAGCGGCGCACCGGCCACGCCCAGCGGGTAGCCGGCCGAGGGGTAGAGGCTGTTGCACTGCGAGGTACCGGCAGCGCCATGGAACTGCGGCTCGGCGATGAAGGTGCCGGCCGAATAGCAGCCGTCCGTCAGGCCGGCGGGCTTGTTGCGCAGCACCTTGTCGCGGCGCGAGGCCGCCGAGGCATCTGCCTGGATGGCGGCCAGCCAGGCGTCCATCGCCACCAGGGCCTGCGGAACCGCTGCGGCCGAGCTGCCGAACGCACCGCTCCACATCACGTAGTTGTCGGCGTTGCCGTTGGCCTTCCTGACGCGTTCGCGCACGGCGAAGTGCTGGTGCTTCTGGTGCACGTCGCCATTGACGGCGAAGTCGCCGTAGGTGCCGTCCACGTCCAGCACGGGCGTGTCGGCCAGCCCGCCGCCGCCGTTGAGCACCCTGCCGGTTTCATAGGCCGCCTTCAGGGCCAAGAGGTCGGCGCTGGTGCGGTTGGTGGTGAAGTTGAAGTCGATGTCGACGCCGCCCACCTTGTCGTTGAGGTCGAGGAACTGCGTCTTCGAAATCCGCCCTGCCTGGAGCGCGGCCAGGCCGTACTGCACGCCCACGTTGTCCAGCGGTCGGCGCGCGAATCCGTTCTCGCTCTTGGCGTACGTGTTCACGTTGTGGTCGTAGAAGGTCGGTCGGGCGCCCTTCGGGTTGGTCACGGGGTCGTAGCGCACGCCCACCGGCACCACCGCGTTCCACGCCGCATCGGGCCAGCCAGCGCGCGTGGGCAGCGCCTCGAAGCGTGCGCCGTTGCCTTCGGCCAGGTTCACGAACTGGCCAGAGGTGCCGAAACCGGAAGCCAGGCGCAACGCTTCCTGGTCGAGCAGCGAGCCCCCCGTGGTGCGGAAGAAGTTCAACATCAGGCGCGCATCGACCACGGCGGTCTGCACGAGGTCGGGAAAGCTCTGCCGCGGCACGATGCCGTCGAGGATGCCGGGGTAGTTGTCGGCCATGGTGATCTGCTGCACGGCACCGCCGGAGCCGCCCCAGCCGATCGTGTACCTCACCGGTCCGTAGGCCTCGATGAAGTGCTCCTTCACCATCAGCGTTGTCTCGGCCGACAGCACGTCGTTGCAGTTGTTGCGGTAGACGTTGAGCGATGCCGATGCGGCCGCGAAGCCGCGCGACAGGATGTCGTGGTCGAGCACCCCGCCATGCGTGGACCCCTGGATGTACATCCCGCCCGAACAGCCGCCGCCGAAGGTGTAGACGAGGCGCCGGTTCCAGCCCGCATAGGCTGCGTCTCCGGCGCCGGTGGGGTCGTGCAGGATGGCGATCTGGTAGACGGCCCGGTTGAGCGTGCCCGTCTCCAGGCGCACGATGTAGGGCACGGTGCGCCCGTCCAGCGTGGTAGTGCTGGACAGGTCCGCGGGCCGCGCCGCCGCTGCATCGAACGGCACGAAGTTGCCGGCGGCGTTGCGGTAGAGGTAGTCCACCCGCGTGGGCACGGTGCAAGGCGCCGAGACGGGTGAAGCCGTGTAGAACGGGCCGTTGGTCCAGAGGCGGAACTGGTGCGTCTGGCAGAAGAACGGCGCTTCCTGCGGACCCGAGAAGATGGGACCGGTGGACGGATGGTTGGTCACCTTGAGCGTGGACCGGGTGCCCGGCACTTCCACCCCTGCCGCATCGGTCTGCCAGACGGCGACGTCGTTGACGCCCTCGCGCAGCCCGGTCGCCAGGCCGACCAGCCCTTGATAGCCATCGCTGCGGAACACGGCGTTGACGGCGACCTGGTTGACGGCCATCGCGATGCGCGCCGGGTCGACCAGCGCCGCCGGCGTCACACGCATGAGGGCGTCGCCGCCGCTCACCATGTCGGCACGACCCGAGGCCACCGAGAGCGCACCCACGACCGAAGCCGCAGGGTCACCGTCGCTGCCGCAACCGGACAATGCCAGCACCACGGCCAGCAGCGAAAAACAGGCAGGCGCGCACGCCCGAGCCACAGAGGGCATGTTGTCTCCTCGTTCTAAGTCTTCGATTTCCTCGACCGAGGAAATGCGGGCAGAGCTTAGGAGGACGTCAGCAGGGCATGTAAGCCGTCCGGGGGCAAAGCTGGTATGCGTGCGCAGGTCTGGGGCCAGGCCATCGCGACCCCCTGCCAGGGTCTCACACCCGGCTGACACCCATGCGCGAGTAGGCGCTCGGGTCTCGGGCGCGCAGCCGCCGGGCCACCCCCCAGCCCAGCAGGCCCGACAGCGGAATGAGCGCCGGCAGCACCGCGCCCAGCACGCCGCCTTCAGTGCCCGTCAGGTCGGCAAAGTGCAGGAAGACGTAGACGAACAGCGCCGCCATCACGGCGCCGGACACCGCCGGCAGCACCCGCGTGCCGAGGCCGCCTTCGCCGCGGCGGCGGAAGAAGGCCACCACCGACGCGGAGGTCAGCGCCATCATGCCCAGCACCCCCAGCACGCCCACCTGCGACACCCAGGTGAACAGGTTGAGCACCGGGTCCAGGCCCAGCCCGGCGAACACCGCCAGCACCACCAGCGCACCCGCCGTTTGCGCCACCGAGCCCACGTGCGGGCTTTGGTGGCAGGCATGCGTGGTGCCCACGACCGCGGGCAACAGGCCCTCGCGGCCGGCCACGTAGCTGTAGCGGGCGATGTAGTTGTGGAAGGCGGACAGCGCCGCGAACAGGCTGGACACCAGCAGCAGGCCGGCGATGGCCGGCATCGGACCGCCCACGTAACGGCCGGCCAGATCGAAGAACAGGCTGCTGGGGTCGGCCAGGGCCTTGAGCGTGGGCAGCAGCTGGTCGGCGCCCACGCCGGCGATCATCAACCAGGTGCTGAAGACGAAGAAGCCGCCGATCAGCAACACCGACAGGTAGGTGGCGCGGGGAATGGTGACATCGGGGTCACGCGCTTCTTCCGCATAGATGGTGGTGGCCTCGAAACCCATGAACGAGCCCAGGCAGAACAGCACCGAAGCGGTGAGCGAGCCGGACAGCAGCGCCGACGGATCGAACAGGTTCAAGGCCAGGCCGTGGGCGCCGCCGCGACCCAGGATCGCGAAGTCGACGATCAGCACCACCGCGTACTCCAGCGCCACCAGCAGCACCAGCACCTTGGCCGACAGGTCCACCTGCCGGTAGCCCAGCACGCCCACCAGCAGCACCGCCATCAGGCTCCAGGCCCACCAGGGCAGGTGCAGCCCGAAGCCGCCGAACACCCCGGCCGCGATGCCACCCAGCAGACCGATCAGGCCGAACTGCAGCGCGTTGTACGACACCAGCGCCATGAAGGCGACGGCGCCGCCCCAGCAGCCGCCCAGGCCGCGCGCGGCGTAGGCATAGAAGGCGCCTGCATTGCGCACGTGGCGCGACATGGCCACGTAGCCGACCGAAAAAGCCAGCATCACCAGCGTCATCAGCAGGAAGGTGGCCGGCACGCCGGCACCGTTGCCCATCAGGAACGCGATGGGCACCGCGCCGGCCACGCCGGTGAGCGGCGCCGCCGCCGAGATGACCATGAAGGTGATGGCCCCCACCCCCAGGGAGTCGCGTCGCAGTTCGTGGCAGGTGGGCGGTTTCGCGCTGGACATGAAGGTTCCTGTGCAGAAGGTCTCTGCCGCCGCACTCTACGGCCCGCCCGTGGCCCGCGTCAGCCCAGATCGGCAGCTTGCGCGGGCCGGCCGCCCTACTCCACCTTGATGTGGTGCTCGCGGATCAACCGGCCCACGCGGGCGGCATCGGCGGCGATCACCGCGTCCAGCTCCTGCGGCGTGGTGGCGTAGGCGCGCAGTCCGCGGCGCGCCGCGGACTCCTGCACCTCCGGGTCGGCCATCACCCGCCGCAGCGCGGCCTGCAGCCGGGCCAGCACCTCGGGCGGCGTGCCGGAGCGCGCATGCAGCGAATACGAGGTCGAGATCAGCAAGTCCGCGCCCGCCGCTTCCTGGATGGTGGGCACCGCCGGCGCGGCCGGCGTGCGCTGGGGCGCGCCCACCGCCAGCAACCGCAGCTTGCCCTGGGCCACATGCTGCTGCAGCGCTTCCACCCCGCCCGAGGAGGCGGCGATGTCGCCGGCCAGCATCGCCGGAATCACCTCCGCGAAGGCCTTGTACGGCACATGCAGCATCTGGGTGCCGGTGCCGTCCTGCAGCAGCACCATGTTCAGGTGGGAGATGCTGCCCACGCCGCCGCTGCCGAAGGTCACCTTGCCGGGGTTGGCCTTGAGGTGCTCAACGAAGCCGCGGAAGTCGGTGACCGGCAGCGCGGCCGAGACCACCAGGTACAGGCTCACGTCGGCGATGTTGCTCACCGAAGCCAGGTCCTTGCGCGGGTCGTAGCTCAGCCTGTAGAGCAGCGGGTTGGTGGACAGCGTCAACCGGTCCACCAGCAGCAGGGTGTAGCCATCGGCCGGCGCCCGCACCACCGATTCGGTGCCCAGGCTGCCGTTGACGCCGGGCTTGTTGTCGATGACGAAGGTGGCCTTCAGGTCCTTGCCCAGCTTCTCGGACACCAGCCTGGCCATGATGTCCGGCCCGGTGCCCGGCGGGTACGGCACCACCAGCCGCACCGGCCGTTGCGGCCATTCACCGCCCTGTGCCCAGGCCGCCGGCCCGGCACCCAGCCAGGCTGCGGCTCCCACGGCCAGGCCCGCCAGGGCCCGAAGAGTCTTGCGCTTGCGCATCGAGTGGCTCCCTTCCTTGCAACGACGTTCTCACACAACGGCCTGCACGTGTGAACACACGCACCGCGGGTGACCACAAGGTGCCGATATGGGTTAGCACCCCTTTGCTCATCCCGTTTTTTGAGACTACCATCATTCCCGTATTTTGGGATGCATGAATGAACGAACCAACCCTGTCCGACGCCCCGCGCTCCGGTGCCTTCCGCCTGCTGCAGGCGCTGGCGGCTGGAGGTGCCGAGGTGTGCTTCGCCAACCCGGGCACCACCGAAATGCCGCTGGTGGGCGCCCTCGACCTGCTGCCGCAGTTGCGTGCGGTGCTGGGCCTGTTCGAGGGCGTGTGCACCGGCGCCGCCGATGGCTACGCCCGCATGAGCGGCCGGCCGGCCACCACGCTGCTGCACCTGGGCCCCGGCCTGGCCAATGGGCTGGCCAACCTGCACAACGCGCGGCGGGCGCGTTCACCCATCCTCAACCTGGTGGGCGACCATGCCAGCTGGCACCTGGCCTACGACGCGCCGTTGACCTCGGACATCGCATCGCTGGCGCGCCCGGTGTCGGGCTGGTACCGCGCCATCGCGCAGCCGCAGGCCCTGCAGGCCGACGCGGTCGATGGCCTGCGCGCCGCCGCGGCCAGCCCGGGCTGCGTGGCCACGCTGGTGGTGCCGGTCGACTTCCAGCAGCTGCCGGCACCCGAGCAGCGGGCGCCCACGCAGCCCCGCCCGGCCGCGCCGGTGGTGGATGCCGCGCGTGTGGAAGCGGTGGCCCGCGTGCTGCACGCCGGCACGCCCACCGTGCTGCTGCTGGGCGACCGGGCGTTGAGCGCGCGCGGGCAGGTGGCCGCCGGCCGCATTGCCGCAGCCACCGGCGCGCGTCTGTACGCCGAGACCTTCCCGGCGCGCACCGAGCGCGGCGGCGCCCTGCCCGACATCGACCGCCTGCCCTACTTCCCCGAGGCCGCGATCCAGGCGCTGGACGGCGCCCAGGTGGTGCTGGCCGGCGCCATCGCACCGGTGGCGTATTTCGGCTATGAGGGCCTGCCCAGCCGGCTGGCGCCTGAAGACCGGCTGCAGCTGCTGGCCGCCCCCGGCGAGCCGGCCGACCTGGCGCTGGAACAGCTGGCCGAGCTGCTGCAGGCGCCGCGCGTGGTGCCCGGCGTGGCGCCGCAGCAGTGGCCGGTGCAGGCCGGCCCGCTGACGCCGGTGGCGGTGGGCCGGCTGCTGTCCAACGCCCTGCCCGACCAGGCCATCGTCTCGGTGGAGGGCGGCACCTGCGGCTACCCCTTCGTCACCGCCTCGGCCCAGGCCGCGCGGCACACGGTGCTCACCAACACCGGCGGCGCCATCGGCCAGGGCCTGCCGGTGGCGCTGGGGGCGGCGGTGGCCTGCCCCGACCGGCGCGTGTATGCGCTGCAGTCCGACGGCAGCGCGCAATACACCATCCAGTCGCTGTGGACCATGGCCCGCGAACGGCTGCCCGTGGTGGTGCTCATCACCTCCAACCGCCGCTACGGCATCTTGCAGACCGAACTGGGCCGCTCCGGCATCGAAGCGGGCGAGCAATCGAAGCGGCTGACGCTGCTGGACGACCCGCCCTTCGACTGGTTGGCACTGGCGCGCGGCTATGGCGTGCCGGCGCACACCGCCACCACCACCGAAGAACTGCAGCGGGCGCTGGCGCACGCCCAGGCTCATACCGAAGGCCCCGTGCTGATCGAGATGCGGCTGGCCTGACCCCTCACTCACCAGGACAACACCATGGATCTTCAACTCAAGGGCAAGGTCGCCTTCATCACCGGCGGCAGCATGGGCATCGGCAAGGCAGCGGCGCTGGAACTGGCACGCGAAGGCGTGGACGTGGCCATCGCGGCGCGCCGCCTCCACCACCTCGAAGAAGCCGCCGCCGAGCTGCGCCAAATGCTGGCCACGCAGCCCGGTGCCGGCCGCGTGCTGCCGGTGGTGGTGGACACCACCGACATGACGACCATCGAAGCCGCGATGGCCGCCACGGCCGAAGCCTTCGGCGGCATCGACATCCTGGTCAACGGCGCGGCCCACCCCGGCGGCCTGGTGCGCAGCGAGCTGGCGGAGGCCGATCCGCAAGGCCTGCTGCAGGACATCGACATCAAGGTGGTGGGCTACTTCCGCTGTGCCAAGGCGGTGGCGCCCTACATGCGCCGCCGCGGCTATGGCCGCATCGTCAACATCGGCGGGCTCACCGGTCGGGGCAGCAAGCAGCTCTCGGGCATGCGCAACGTGGCCATCGTGCACATGACCAAGACGCTGTCGGACCAGCTGGGCCCCGACGGCATCACCGTCAACACCATCCACCCCGGCGTGGTGGAAACGCCCCACATCCACGAGCTGTACGAGAAGGAAGCGCAGAAGCAGGGCCTGACCGCCGCGGCCGTGGAGTCCAACTACGTCAAGGCCACGCCCATCCGCCGCGTGCTGCAGCCCGAGGAAATGGGCTGGATCATCGCCTTCCTGGCTTCGCCCCGCTCGGGCTCCATCACCGGCGAATCGCTGGGCTGCGACGGCGGCCTGACGCGCGGCATCTTCCTCTGAGCGAGGCACGAGCGATGAACTTCACGATCATGGTGGCCACTGCCGGCCAGGGCATCCTGCGCAGCAACGACGACGGCCGCACCTGGCACCGGCTGGGCCTGAAGGAGGCCATCGAGTTCGACGGCGTGGTGCGCGCCCTGGCCGTCGACCCCGAGCGGCCGGACCGCGTGTATGCCGGTGCCGATGCAGGCCTGTGCATCAGCGACGACGGCGGTGCCCACTGGCGCCTGGCCGAAGGCGCCATCCGCGGCATGACGGTCTGGTCGATCGGCATCGATCCCAGCCAGCCGGAGGTGATGTATGCCGGCACCGGCGCGCCCTCGCGCGCGGCCCTCTTCCAATCCACCGACCGCGGCGAGACCTGGCACCGCCTGCCGCCGGAGATGGACGAGTTCTGCCAGGGCGTCAACCGCCCGCGCATGCTCACCATCTGCGTGAACCCCGACGACGGGCAGGACGTGTGGTTCGGCGTGGAAGAAGGCGGTGCCTGGCGCAGCCGCGACGGCGGCCAGCACTTCGAGCGGCTGGACGATCCGCGCAAGGCCATCCGCAGCTCCGACATCCATGCCATCTCCATCCTGCCGGCCACGGCCAGCGCGCCGCGCACCTTCATCGTGCTCACGGTCAATGCGGTGTACGTGAGCCAGGACGATGGCCAGACCTGGGATGGGCAGCTGTCGAAGCAGCGCTTCGACGGCCTGTACTACACCCGCACGGTGATGCCGCTGCCGGGCAGCGACGACGAGCTGCTGATGGCCATCGGCGACGGCACGCCCGGGCTCAAGACGAGGCTCTACCGCTCCAGCGACCGCGGCTTCCACTGGACCGAGATGCAGCTGGAGACGCCGCCCAACTCCACCTTCTGGGCGCTGGGCGGCCACGGCGCGGACCCCACGCGGCTGTATGCCGGCACCAAGTACGGCGACCTCTTTCGCTCCACCGACGGCGGCCGCAGCTGGCACAAGGAATGGCGGTCGTTCCCCGAGATCACCGCGGTGGCCTGGACGCCGGTGAAGGCGCCGCTGGTGGCCCAGGCGCAATCCACCGACTGAGCCCATGACCACACGACCCGACATTCCGCCGCTGCAACCCGGCCAGCGCCTGCCGGTGCCGCGCGTGCAACGCACCCATGTGGCCTTGTACGTGCGCGACCCGGTGACTTCCGGCCGCTGGTACGCCGAGGTGCTGGGCATGGAGCAGGTGGCCAGCGAGCCGCGCTGGACCTTCATGTCCTTCGGCCAGAAGCACCATGACATCGCCCTCATCAAGGCGCAGACGCCGGCGGAGCTGGGCACCATCGGCCTGCAGCACTACGGGCTGGAGATCGCCGGCGACCTGGACGAACTGCGGCGCCTGTACGGGATGCTGCTGCGCCGCGGCGTGCCCATCGTGAAGATCACCGACCACAAGGCCGGCATCGGCGTGTACTTCAACGACCCCGACGGCAACCGGCTCGAGTTCTTCTGCGAACGCGAGCACGACGACGCCGAAGGCAAGCGCCTGATGACGCAATACAACGCGGCCAGCGACCCCATCGAGCTGCAGCCGCTTTTCGACTGACCGACCGACGCACTGCGAGCAAGCCATGAACCAGGCCCCCAACTTCCACGGCTACCACATCCGCAAGTGGTACCTCCAGATCGAGGACACCCTGGCCGGCGAAACCGGCCAGCCCGCCGACGGCGCGCCCTTGCGCAAGATCGTCATCGCCGCCGCGATCCACAACCCCTATGCCGGCCGCTATGAGGCCGATCTCTCGCCCTTCATCGCGCCTTCACCGCTGCTGGGCGCCGAGTTCGGCCGCCGCATCCGCGAAGCGGCCGCCGGCCAGGCCGTAGAGAGCTACGGCAAGGCCTGCCTGGTGGGCATCGACGGCGAGTACGAACACGGCAATGCCCTGCTCACCAACCCTGCCGCCAACCCCGTGCGCGACGGCGTGGGCGGTGGCAAGTCGTGGGTGCCTTCCACCGGCAAGCGCGGCGGGCCCGGCACCGTGCTCGACGTGCCGCTGGCCCACAAGGACGCGCTGTACGTGCGCTCGCACTACGACTCGATCAGCGTGATGTTCAACGACGCGCCCAACCGCGACGAGCTGCTGATCGTCTGGGCCTTTGCCACCCGTGGCCGCCTGAACGCCCGGCTGGGTGGGCTGCAGGCGCGCGACGTCAAGGGCCAAGACGGCCTGGTGTGAAGCCAGCGCCCGCCCGACCATGAGCACCCACGTGCGTGAAACCTGGATCCGCAGCGAAGGCCTGAACCTGCGCTGCGTGGAATGGGGCGACATCGCCGCGCCCGCCATCGTGGCGCTGCACGGCCTGCGCAGCTTTGCCCATACCTGGGAGCCGGTGGCGCTGCCGCTGGCCGACCGCTACCGCTTCATCGCGCTGGACCAGCGCGGTCGCGGCCACAGCGACTGGGACCCGCAGCGCCGCTACTTCACCGAGCATTACCTGCGCGACCTGCAGGCCCTGGTCGATGAGCTTCGGCTCGACCGCTTCATCCTGCTGGGCCACTCGATGGGCGGTGCCACCGCCTTCGTCCATGCGGCAGCCAACCCACAGCGCCTGCACGGCCTGGTCATCGAGGACATGGGCCCCGGCGCCTCGGCCTCCTCGGCCGGGGCCGAACGCATCCGCCGTGAGCTGCAGGCCACGCCCGACCGCTTTGCGGGCTGGGCCGAGGCGCAAGCCTTCTGGCGTGCGCAACGGCCCGGGGTGTCCGAGGCCGCCTTGTCGGCCCGCGTGCGCCATTCGATGAAGGCCGATGCCGACGGCAGCGTGGTCTGGCGCCACGATGCCGCCGGCATCGCTGCCGCACGGTTGGCGGCCACGCCGCAGCAGCTGGTGGACCTGTGGCCGCATGTGGACGCCTTGACCGTGCCCACGCTGCTGTTGCGCGGTGCCTGCTCCGACTTCCTGGCACGCGACACCGCACAGGCCATGGCGCAGCGCAACCCCTGCATCCGCCTCGCCGAGGTGGCCGATGCCAGCCACTACGTGCACGACGACAACCTGCCCGGCTTCGAGGCGCCGCTGCACGCCTTCCTGGCCGACCTGGACGTGGCCGCCCGGCCGCGGCGCCTGCCATGAGCGCCCAACCACCGCTTCAGCGTGTACCGGTCGTCATCGTCGGCGGCGGGCCCAACGGCATCGCGCTGGCCAACCTGCTGGGTGCGCAGGGCGTGCGCACCGTGGTCATCGAGCGTGAGCGCCAGATCCTGGAATACCCGCGCGCGGTCGGCATGGACGACGAAGCGCTGCGCCTCTTCCAGTCCGTTCAGCTGGCCGAGCCACTGCTGCGCGACATGATTCCCAATGTGCCGCTGCGCATGTTCCGCGCCGATGGCCGTTGCTTTGCCGACATCCGCGCTTCCACCCGCGAATACGGCTGGTGGCGCCGCAACATCTTCATGCAGCAGATCGCCGAGAAGACGCTGCGCCGGGGCCTGCAGCGCTACCCGCAGGTGGAATTGCGCCTGGGTGAAGAGGTGCTGGGCCTGACCCAGGACGACCACGGCGTGCGGCTGCAGGTGCGCGATGCCCAGGGCCAAGCCTACACCCTGGCCTGCGACTACTGCGTGGGCGCCGATGGTGGCCGCAGCCCGATGCGCGACTGGGTGGGCGCCCAGCTGCTGGGCCGCACCCATGCCATCAAATGGCTGGTGGTGGACGTGCGCAATGCCCCGCTGGATGCGCCCTACACCGCGCTCAACTGCGACCCGCGGCGGCCCAACGTCTGCATCTACCTGCCCTATGGTTACCGCCGCTGGGAGTTCATGGTCTTTCCGCATGAAGACGAGCAGGCCATCGCCGAGCCCGCTTCGGTGCGGCGGCTGCTGGCGCCCTATGTCCTTGATCCGGCAGCGGTGGAGATCGTGCGTGCCCGCACCTACACCCACCATTCACGCGTGGCCGACCGCTTCGTGGTCGGCCGCGTGGCGCTGATCGGCGATGCGGCCCACCTGTCGCCGCCGTGGATCGGCCAGGGCCTGAACGCCGGCCTGCGCGATGCGGGCAACCTGGGATGGAAGCTGGCCGGCATCGTGCAAGGCCGGTTGAAGCCCTCGGTGCTGGCCAGCTACCACGACGAGCGGCACCGCCATGCACAGGCCATGATCGACCTGGCCGACCTGTTCGGCGCCATGCTGATGCCGCGCAACCGCCTCAAGGCCTGGCTGCGCGACCGCTTCTTCAGTGCGGCGCGCTGGCTGCCCGGCCTGCGCCACTACGTGCTGCAGATGCGCTTCAAGCCGATGCCGCGTTACGAGCAGGGCGTGGTGGTGCGCAGCCCCGGCTCCCCCATGGTGGGCCGCATGCTGATACAGCCCGACGTGGAAGACGCGGATGGCCAGCGGGTGAAGCTGGACGAAGCGCTGGGCCCCTGGTTCGCGCTGGTGGGCTGGCAGACCGACCCGCAAGACGCGCTGCCCCCCGACCAACTGGCCTTTTGGCAGCAGCTGGGCGCCCGCTTCGTGCGGGTGGACCGCGCCCGCTGCGGCGACCAGCCAGGCGCCCGCATGGCTTCCGCCCACGGCACCGTGTGCGTGGAGGACGTGGACAACCAGCTGTCCGACTGGATGGATGCGCACCCTGGCGGCCGGCTGCTGGTGCTGCGCCCCGACCGCTACATCGCCGCCCACTGCAGCCCGGCCGACCTGCCCGAGGTGACCCGGCAGTTCGCGGCCTTCACCGACCTGCAAGCGCCCGAGCAACGCCTCGCGGCCTGAAGCCCATGCCCACCCCTGACGCCACGGCGCCCTACGCCACCCTGTGCCAGTACATCGACGGCGAGTTTGTCGAGGTCGGCCCCCGCGACTCGCAACCGGTGTTCAACCCGGCCGACGGCAGCCTGCTGGGCCGACTGCCGCGGGGCACGCCCGACGACCTCGACCGCGCCCTGGCGGCGGCCCAGCGCGCCTTCGCCAGCTGGCGGTTCGAGTCGCCGCTCAAACGCTCCGAGATCCTGCGGCGCGCCGCAGCGCTGGCCCGCGAGCGGGCCCCCGACATCGCCCGCGACATCACCCGCGACCAGGGCAAGCCTCTGGCCGAAGCGCTGGCCGAGGTGACCGGCAGCGCCGAGCATGCCGAATGGCATGCCGAAGAAGGCCGCCGCATCTATGGCCGGGTGATCCCGGCGCGCCTGCCCGAGGTGCGGCAGACGGTGCTGCGTGAACCCATCGGCGTCTGCGCCGCTTTTTCGCCCTGGAACTTTCCGTTCAACCAGGCCTTGCGCAAGGTGGTGGCGGCGCTGGCCAGCGGCTGCACGCTGCTGCTCAAGGGCCCGGCGGATGCGCCCAGCGCCACCGTGGCGCTGGCCCGCCTGTTCCACGATGCAGGCCTGCCGCCCGGCTGCCTGAACGTGGTGTGGGGGCCGGCCGATGCGCTGTCGCGCCACCTGATCGAGTCGCCCATCGTGCGCATGGTCTCCTTCACCGGTTCGGTGCCCGTGGGCAAGCAGCTGGCAGCACTGGCCGGCCAGCACATGAAGCGCACGACGATGGAGCTGGGCGGCCATGCGCCGGTGATCGTCTGCGCCGATGCCGACGTGGACCGCGCCGCCGACCTGCTGGCGCCCTACAAGTTCCGCAACGCCGGGCAGGTGTGCGTGTCGCCCACCCGCTTTCTGGTGCAGCGGCCGGTGTTCGAGCGCTTTGCCGAACGCTTTCTGCAACGCACACGGGCCCTGCGCGTGGGGCCTGGCCTGGACCCCGGCACGCAGATGGGCCCGGTGGCCAGCCAGCGCCGGCTGGCCGAGTTGCAGGCCTTCGCCGACGATGCCCGCGCCACCGGCGGCGAGCTGGCCACCGGTGGCAGCCGCATCGGCGACCAAGGCCATTTCTTTGCCCCCACGGTGGTGCTGAACCCCGCGCCCGGCAGCCGCCTGATGCGCGATGAACCCTTCGGCCCGATGGCCGCGCTGCTGCCATTCGACGAACTGGACGAAGCCATCGGCATCGCCAACAGCCTGCCCTTCGGCCTGGCCGCCTATGCCTTCACCGGCGCCACCCGCCACGCCTACCGCCTGGCCAGCCTGCTGGAAGCGGGCATGGTCAACATCAACCACTTCGGCATGGCCCCGTCCGAGATCCCGTTCGGCGGCATCAAGGACAGCGGCATGGGCAGCGAAGGCGGCACCGAAACCTTCGATGCCTACCTGGTCACCAAGTTCGTGACCCAGATGAACTGATCAAGGCCGGGGGCCCTGCCCCCGGCTTGTGCTCACAGCGTCCGCAGCGCGTCGCCGAAGATATCCAGCGCCTTGTGCAGCAGCTGCCGCGGAATGGTCAGCGAGGGCATCACCCGCATCACATTGGTGTAGCGGCCGCAGGGGATCATCAGCACGCCGTGGCTGGTGAGGTACGCCATCAGCTGACCCAGGTGCTCGCGGCTCAGGGGCTCCTTGGTGGCGCGGTCTTCCACCAGCTCGATGCCGATCATCAGCCCGCGGCCGCGCACTTCGCCCACGAAGGGGCTGTTGAAGCCGCGGATGCGTTCCTGCGCTTCCAGCCCCAGGTGGTGGGCCCGTTCGACCAGGTTCAGCTCGGGGTCCTGCAGCAGCGCGATGTTGGCCAGCGACACGGCGGCCGACACCGAGTTGGCGGCGAAGGTGTTGGGCGCCGAGCCGTCGGGAATCTTCTCGGCCAGGTCGGCGCGCATCACCAGGCCGGCCATCGGCACGTCGCCGCCCATGCCCTTGCCAAAGGTCAGCATGTCGGGCTTCACGCCCGAATGTTCCACCGCCCACATCTTGCCGGTGCGGCCGGCACCGGCCTGCACCTCGTCGACGATCAGCAGCGCACCGCTCTTGTCGCAGGCCTTGTGCAGCAGCTGCAGGAATTCGGGCGCCGGCGGCACGTAGCCGCCTTCGCCCTGCACCGGCTCCACGATCACCGCGGCCACGTCGTCGGCGCCGGTGTACGGCGTGTTCAGCAGGTAGTCCACGTACTCGCCGGCCACTTGCTCCGCGCTCTTGTGCGTGGTGTCGAACGGAAAGCGGTAGGCATAGGGGTAAGGCGCATGGATCACGCCGGCCATGAAAGGCCCGAAACCCTTGCGATAGGCGGTGCCTGTGGTCAGCGAGCCGGAGGCATGCCACACGCCGTGGTAGGCGCCATGGAACGCGATGATCTGGTGGCGGCCCGTCACGCGCTTGGCGAACTTGACGGCGGCTTCCAGTGCGTCGCTCCCGCTTTGCGCGAAGTAGGTGATGCAGTTGCCGCGCAGCCCCTCGGGCATGATCTCGGAGATCTTGGCGGCCAGTTCGGTGCGGCGGGTGCTGTTGACCTCCATCGAGTGCATCAGCGACTCCGACTGCTGGCGCATCGCCGCCACCACCTTGGGGTGGCACCGGCCGACGCTGCTCACGCCCACGCCGGCCGACAGGTCGATGAAGGTGTTGCCGTCGGGGTCCTTGAAAGTCACGCCGAAGGCGCGGTCCATCACCACCGGCATGCGGCCACCGCCGCGCGCCATCGATTCGGTGCGGGCCGACAGGGCCAGTGCTTCTTGTGCACGCGGGCCGGGAAAGGCCGCGGTCACCATGTGGGGGGCATCGGGGAAGTTCAGGGCTTCCAGTTGCGCTTCAACCATGTCTCACCTCTTCATCAAGGAAACGGCGGCAACGGCCGCCGGGTGTCGACATGGTGTCGGGCGCCGCCGGCCAGCGGTAGCCTGAATCGGCACCCTGGCAGCCGGCACGCCGCTGACCTTTCAAAGCATGCGGCGCAGCACGTCGCTGTCGGGGTCGGCGTCGAAGAAGCGGTGCTTGAGCGCGCCGGCCACGTGCATGACCACCAGCGCCAGCAGCGTCCACGCCAGGTAGCGGTGCAGCAGCTGGAACACCTCGAAGCGCGCGTCGTTTTTGGGCAGCAGCTCGGGCAGGTGGCCGAAGAAGAAGAACGGCACGCCGTCGCTTTGCGTGAAGCTGCTGGACATGGCGTAGCCCATCAAGGGCACCAGCACCAGCAGCAGGTACATCAGGCCATGGGTGAGGTGCGACAGCCGGCGTTCCCAAGGTTGCAGGCTGTGCGGCAGCGCCGGCACGCCGCGGCGCCAGCGCAGCACCAGCTGCAGCAGCACCAGCAGCAGCGCCAGCACGCCGAACTGCTTGTGGTTGGGATAGAGCTGCTCGAACTTGACGGCCATGTCGTCGGGCAGATTCACCATCAACAGGCCCGCGGACAGGGTGCCGAGCACCACCAGCGCACGCAGCCAGTGAACGGCGCGCAAGCTGCCGGCGTAGCGCTGGCCAGCGGTGGAGGAAGGAAGGACGGAGCCAGGATTTTTCACGGCGATCAAGAAGCTGGAGAACGGGAAAGCCCCGTCGAAACGGGGCGCGATGGTAGACGCATGAGGCCGCCGCCGCAGGCTCAACGCACCTGCGCTGCCTCCGTGGCCGCCGTGACCGATGTGGTCGCCACGGGACCCTGCCGGGAGAACAGCACCGGACGGCGGCCCACTACCAGGCTCAGGCTGGTGAGCGCGGCGCGGCCCGGCAGCCACTCAATGGCAAAGCTGCGGCCGGCGTCGTCGCTGCGCAGCATCAGCCCGTCCAGGCCCACCGCCAGCACGCGGTCACCCTCGGCCACGATCTGGGTGATGGACGACCGGGCGTCCACCGGCACCCGCGCCCAGCTGCGGCCACCGTCGGCGCTGCGGTAGAGCGAGCCACGCAGGCCGCCGACCAGCAGCACGCCGCCGGGCAGCGCCGCCCCGGTCCACAGCGAGCCCTTGTAGCCGGTGGCGGCATAGGCCCAGGTGGTACCCCGGTCGGTGGACGTGAGCACCATGCCCCGCTCGCCGGCCGCGAACACACGACCCTGCGCGTCGGCGAACAGGCTGAACAGGTTGAGGTCGGCCTTGGTGGCGCCCGGTGGCGCGGGCAGGCTCACGCTGCGCCAATGCGCGCCGCCATCATCGGTGACCAGCATCAGCGACCACAGGCCCACGGCCACGCCGTGTTGCGCGTCGAAGAAGTGCACCGCGAACAGTGGCCGATCGGCCTGCAGGTCCTGGCGCTGCACCGTCCAGTGTTCGCCACCGTCCTGCGTGGCCAGCACCAGGCCGCCGTGGCCCACGGCCCAGCCGTGCCGATCGTCGGCAAAGCTCACCGAAGTGAGCATCAGGTCCACCGGCACCGCCGCCGCCTGCCGGAAGCTGCGGCCCTGGTCGTCGGACAGCAGCACGATGCCGCGGTCGCCCACGGCCACCAGGCGGTTGCCCGCACGGGCGCTGGCCAGCACCGCGCCTTGCAGCGCATGGGGGCTGAGCACCGCGGGCCGTAGCAGCGGCTCGGCCGGCAATGGCGGCTGCGCAGGGGCGTGGCAGGCGGCCGCGGCCATGCAGCCCGTCAGCAGGAACTGGAGCAGTCGACGCATGATGTTCAGTGGTGTTGCAGGCGGGTGGCACGCACGGGCTGGCGGCGCGGAAACAGGCGTTCCAGCACCACGGCCACGGCCGGCAACGTGGTCATCGCCATCACCATGTTCACCATGAACATGAAGGCCAGCAGCTTGCCCATGTCGGCCTGGAACTTGAGGTCGGAGAACGACCAGGTGGCCACGCCCACCGCCAGCGTGATGGCGGTGAAGATGGTGGCCATGCCCACCTCCAGCAGCGATTGCTCGATGGCCTGCTCGATCGGCTGGCCCTCGGCCATGTGCATCAGCAGCCGGTTGTAGATGTAGAAGGCGTAGTCGACGCCGATGCCCACCGCCAGCACCATCACCGGCAGCGTGGCCACGGTCAGGCCGATCTGCAGCTCCTTCATGAACCAGTAGCCGATGAAGGTGGCGATGGTCAGCGGCAGGCAGCAGGCCACCACCGCCCGCAGGTCGCGGTAGACCAGCAGCACCAGCAGCACGATGCAGGCGTACACGTACAGCATCATCGGCAGTTCGCTGCGCTCCACTTCTTCGTCGATGGCGGCCAGCACGCCGGCATTGCCCGAAGCCAGCCGGATGTTCACACCGGGCAGCGCCTGCTGCTGCCTGAATTGCTTGACGGCATCCACCACCCGCCGGATGGTGGTGGCCTGGTGGTCGGTGAGGAAGAGGTGCACCGCCGTCATGCTGCAGTCCTTGCGCATCATCCCGCGGATGCGCGCGATCTCGGTGGACAGCGCCGCCACGTTGCCGGCATCCAGCGGCACCACGTTCATCTTGGGCTGGCCTTCGTTGTAGCCCTCGTTGTAGAGCCGCAGCTGGCCGGCATACGAAGACACCGACAGCACGCCCTCGACCGGCTCCATTGCCCACACGAAGCGGTCCTGCGCCAGCGCCAGGTTCACCTTGTCGCAGCTGTCGGGCGGCGCTTCGAACACCACGGTGAGCCAGTCCAGGCCGGTGTCGTAGCTGCCGGCAATGGCCACCGCGTCGCGGTTGAAGCGCGCGTCCTCCCGCAGCTCGGGCGCGCCGGGCTGCAGCGTGCCCACCACGCGGTCGCGGCTCTGCCAGACCGCGAGGCCGAAAACGCCGGCCGACAGCAGCACCACCACCACCGCATGACGGCCCTGCGCCACCCGTGCCAGCTGCCGCAGCCAGCCCGAGCGCTGCTCGCGCTTGAGCACGGCCCGTTCGGCAAAGGCCTTGTCCACCCGGAAGTACGAGGCCACCACCGGCAGCATCACCAGGTTGGTGACGATCTTGTAGGCCACGCCCAGAGATGCGGCGATGGCCAGCTCGCGCACCATCGGAATGGGCACCAGCAGCAAGGTGATGAAGGACACCAGCGCGGTGACCAGCGCCAGCGTGCCGGGAATCAGCAGCCCCGAGAAACTCTGCCGGCAGGCCGTGAAGTTGTCGTGCCCGGCTGCGATCTGTCGCACGATGTAGTTGATCTGCTGCAGCCCGTGGCTCACGCCGATGGCAAACACCAGGAACGGCACCAGCACGCCCAGCGGGTCGAGCCCGAAGCCCAGCAGCCTGAGTGTGCCGAACTGCCACACCAGCGAGGTGAGCGAGCACACGATGGGCAGCAGCGTGAAACGCAGCGAGTGGCAGTACCAGTACACCGCCAGCGCGGTGAGCACCAGAGCCACCGCGCAAAAGCGCAGCACCGACTGCGCGCCGTCGGCAATGTCGCCGATCTGCTTGGCAAAGCCGATGATCTGGATCTCGAAGTCGGCGTCCTCGAAGCGGCTGCGGATCTGCTGCTCCAGCAGGTGGTTGAAGGCCACGTAATCCAGCTTCGCGCCATCGGCGCCCACCTCGATCAGCTCGGCCGTGACCATGGCACTGGTTTCGTCGCGCGACACCAGCGTGCCCACGTAGCCGCCTTGCCGCGTGGCGCTGCGGATGGCGGCGATGGGTGTCGGACTGCAGGGCCTCGGGTGTGGTGGTGCCGTCGATCAGCGGATCGGCGCGAAAGCCTTCTTCGGTGATCTCGTTGACGAAGCTGTTGGGCGTCCACAGCGACTGAACGCCCAGGCGCTCGACATTGGGCAGGTAGCTCACCGCCTGCGTCACCTCATACAGGCGCTTGAGCGCGGCGGGGGTCCAGATCGAGCCGCTGCGCGCACGCACCACCACCGTCAGCCGGTTGGCACCCAGCACGTCGTCGCGGTAGGTGCGGAAGGTGTCGATGTACTCGTGCCCCACCGGCATCTGCTTGTCGAAGCCGGCGTCCATGCGCAGTTGCAGGGCGAACCAGCCCATCACGGCCGTGAAGGCCAGCAGCACCGCCAGCAGCGGGCCGCGGTGGCGGAACACGAAGTGCTCGATGCGCAACATGGCGGCCTCAGAAGTTGCGCGACAGCGTGAGGCCGACGAAGTTGCGGTCGCGCAGCGGCTGGTCGAACACCGTCCTGCCGCCGAAGAAGGCGGCGTAGTTGATCGCGGCCTGCCAGTTCGCCGGGTTCTGGATGAAGCTCACCGTCAGGTTGACCGACTTGGCACCCTCCATCAACTGCCCCGCCCCGTTGGGCGTGCGGCCCTTGACCACCTGGAAGTAGTACACCTCGGGCACCACCTGCCAGCCTTCGATCAGCGTGCCGTCGTACACCCAGCTGAAGTCGAAGTTGTAGGCCCAGGTGGTCTTGCTGCCCACCGGCTGTGCTGGCGCAGCGGGGTCGAATTCCTTGCCCCAGCCCCAGGCCCCGGCCGAGATCGGGTCGTCGCCATAAAAGCGCTTGAGCTTCGGGTAGCGCACCACCACCGCTTCGGCCATGAAGGTGGCGGTGTCGGCGCCCAGCAGCCGCAGCAGGCCACCGCCGGTGCTGGGCGACAGGCTCAGCAGGCCGGTGAGGTGCCACTGCAGCTTCTTCTCGTCGACCCAGCAGTTGCCGCCTTGCGAGGCACAGCCCGTGGTGGCCGAGTTGAGCGAGACCGCGTCGCGCGGCCGGTAGGACAGCTCGGTGCCCAGCGCCCAGTCGCCCACGGGCAGGTTGGCGCTCAGCCCGTAGAGACGCCGGTTTTCCGCATAGGCCCAGCCGGGCACGCCGGCGCCGCCCGCGTTCACGCTGAAGTTGGGCGCCTTGTCGTGGTAGTTGAGCGCATAGGCACCCAGGTTGAGCTGCGTGCCCTTGGGCTGGTACTTCAGCGCCAGGCCCCATTGCCCGCCGTTGGAGGCCTTGCCGTCCACCAGGCCGTAGGCCGCATGGCCCTTGCCCATGCCGTTGGCGGTGGACCAGTAGCTGCCGGTGGGCGGCAGGTAGTTGGCATTCCAGTGCGCCTGCACATACGCCTCCATGTTCAAGCCCTCGCCCAGGCCCGAGGCCACGCTGACGATGGGCGCCGGCAGCACCGCCTCCTTCAGCTGGGTGCCGGGCTGCGACAGACGCATCACGTCCACCGCATTGGTGGCGTTGATGCCGCCTGGCAGGAACAGGCTTTCGCCCCAGCTGATGACCTGGTTGCCGGCGCGCACGCGCAGCTGCTGCTCGCCCACGCTGAAGGTCTTGCTCACCCACAGGTCGAGCACCCGGGCCTTGAAGCGCAGGTCGCGCCGCGCATCGCCGGCCAGGCCGTCGCTGAGCGGCGGGCTGGTGGCGCTGAGCTGGCCGGTGGTGTCGGTGGCGGTGAAGTCGCGCACCCAATTCACGCGGCCCAGGGCCGTGACCTCGCCGGGCAGCTTGAGCAGCAGCTCGTGGTTGCCCTTGAGGTAGGTGGTGAAGGCATCGCCGCGGGCGTAGTTCAGGTCGCCCTGGTCGCCCAGCGCGGAGGTGGCCGCCAGGCAGCCGGCCGGCGCGCCGCTGCCGCTGGCGCCCTGCACGATGAGGGTGCAGTCGCGGTCCTTCACGCGGATGCCGGTGCCCACGGTCAGCGTGGAATCGAAGTTGCCCTGGATGCCCCCCGCCTCGAAGCGGAAGGCCTGGGCAGCGGGCGTGCAGGCGAGCACGGCGGCTGCAGCCACGCTGCAGCGCACAGGGGTGGAGATGTCGCGCATGGGGCGTTCCTTGCGGGCGGGCGGCGATCAGCGTTCGCTGATGGCGCGCAGGTTGTCGGCGGTGTAGAAGCCCGGCTTGAAGCGCGGGCCATTGGGCTCGGTCACCCAGCGTGCGTCCTTGCCCACGCCCACCGCATGCGTGTCGAACACGTAGCGGCCCTCCTGCACGTTGTACTGGACCATCGCCATCACGTCGCAGGAGCCGGTCTCGAACACCGGCACCGGAAAGCCTTCGCGCAGCTTGGCCAGTTTTCCCTGGCCGTCGAAGTCGTCCATCATCACCGGCGCCCAGCTGTCCTCGTCCAGGTAGACGGTGCGCTTGGGCGCGGAGTGGCGCATGCCGGCCTTGACGGTGGCTTCCACCACCCACACCCGGTGCAGCTCATAGCGGCGGTGGCTGGGCGCGATGAAGTCGGGCCGCGCCACGTCCTCGAACTTCGCCTTGAAGTCGTAGGCGCCAAAGGCGTTGTAGGGCACCAGCATCTCGCGCTTGCCCACCAGCTTCCAGTCGAAGCGGTCGAGCGCACCGTTGAACACGTTGGGCTCGTCCAGCGTGTACTGGTTCTCCATGCCGATCTGCGGCGAGTCGTGCGAATACGTGGGCATGCGCCGCACCCGCCGCTGGCCGGGGAAGTAGTAGAAGGTCTCGTTCTCGGCCTGGTTGATGAACTGCGAGACGGCCAGCGCCTGCCCCGCCAGCGCAGCCGGCGCCGTGTACGCGAAGTACACGAAGAACTCCACCGGCGGCAGCGACGACAGCGCGGTGCTGCCCTTGGCCCCGCTGGGGATGAACAAGGTCTGCTCGGAGTCGGCGCGGATCCATTCGGTGCTGCCGCGGCGCGGCGAGACGGCGGTGATGGTGGCCTTGTAGTCGATGCCCACGCCGCGGTAGCGCATCTTGGCGTTCCACATGGCTTGCAGGCCGTTGTCCGGCAGCGGGAACGGGTAGCCCGGCACGGTGGCTTCCTTCAGGCTCCAGCCGTCTTCGCTCAGCCGCGCAGTGCCCACGTTCTTGCGCGTGTTGGCCGCCACGAAGTCCGGCACGCCGCAGGTGCGGCGCGTCGGGTACACGTCCATGCGGTAGTCCTTGCGCTGCTTGAGCATGGCCACCTGACCGGCCGACAGGCGGTCGGCGTACTGGTCGACGTTGGAGGCGTCGATGGTGAACAGCGGCTTGTCGTCCTTGTACTTCCAGTGGTCGCGGCGCAGCTTGCCCCACTCGTAACCGGGCAGGGGCGGCACCGCGCCCTCCCAGGCGGGGATGCTGCCGTCCTTGCTGGCCTCACGCGTGGCACCCGAAGGCGTGAGCTTGTCCAGCGCGCTGGCGTCGGTGGCCTGGGCCGGCGGGCACACGCCCAGGCAGGCCAGGGTGAATGCAGCCAGCCAGGGGCTGGCCCGGCGGACGGAGATGTTCATGGCAGTGGCTCCCGCAGTGGGGGTGATGAAAGGCAGGCGCAGAACGTGTGGTGGGCGGGGCCTAGGCGTCGGGCATCAGCAGGGTGACGACCTTCTCTTCGGTGTAGGCCAGCGCACCGCCGAAGCCGCCTTCGCGGCCCAGGCCGCTGGTCTTGACGCCGCCCCAGGGCAGGTTGGCGTCCAGCGGGCTCCAGCAGTTGATGCCCACCGCCCCCACTTCCAGCGCATGGGCCAGCCGATGGGCACGGGTGAGGTCCGAGGTCCACACCGTGGCCGCCAGCCCGTAGCGCGAGTCGTTGGCCAGCGCCGTGGCCTCGGCCTCGGTGTCGAACGGGATCACCGTGCCCACCGGGCCGAAGATCTCTTCGCGGGCGATGGTCATGTCGTTGCGCGCCTCGGCAAACACCGTGGGCCGCACGAACCAGCCGCGCTCCGGCTGCGACACGCCGCCGGCCGCCAGCCGCGCCCCTTCGTCGATGCCCGACTGGATGAAGCGGTTGACCCGCTCCATCTGCGCGCGCTTGGCCACGGGCCCCGGCGTCACGGCCGTGGCCGCCTGCGCCAGCGCCTGCACGAAGCGCTCGGCCACGCCGCGCTGCACCAGGATGCGCGAGCCGGCCGCACACACCTGGCCCTGGTTGACGAAGAGCCCCATCGCACAGCCGCGCACCGCGTCTTCGAACGGCGCGTCGTCGAACACGATCTGCGGGCTCTTGCCGCCCAGTTCCAACGCCACGTGCTTGAACAGCGGTGCGGCGCTGCGCTGCACCTCACGCCCGGCTTCGGGGCTGCCGGTGAAGCTGATCTTGGCCACCAGCGGGTGTTCACACAGCGCCCGGCCCACCACCTCGCCCACGCCGGTGACCACGTTCACCACGCCGTCGGGCAGGCCCGCTTCCTGGCACAGGCGCGCCACATGCAGCGCCGATTGCGGTGTTTCTTCCGAGGGCTTGACCACCACCGTGCAGCCCGCCGCCAGCAGCGCCGCCAGCTTCCAGGTCAGGATCATCAGCGGCGAATTCCAGGGCACGATGGCGCCCACCACGCCCACCGGTTCGCGCACCGTGTAGGCGAAGGTGCGGGTGCCCATGTAGCCGCCTGTGGGCACGGTGCGGCCTTCCAGCGCATTCGCCCAGCCCGCGGCGGCGCGCAGGTTGGCCACCGCGTTCGGCACGTCCATCATGCGGGGCTCCATCGGTGAGCGGCCGATGGCCCGGGCGTCCATGTCGGCCAGCAGGTCGCCGTCGCGCTCGACCAGGTCGGCCAGCCGCAGCAGCAGGCGGGCACGCGCCGGCGCCGACAGCTGGCGCCAGGGGCCGTGCTTCAGGGCCCGGTGCGCAGCCTGCACGGCGCGGTCCACGTCGCTGGCAGTGCCACGCGCGGCACTGCCGTACTCGGCTTCGGTCACGGGGTCGATCAACGGCAGGCGGCCGCCGTCGCTGGCCTCGGCGGCCTGGCCGTCGATGAAATGCTGGAAGGAGTCGGGCATGGTGCTTCGCAGGTTGGGGGGCCATCGGCCACGGCCTGCATTTCAGTGGCGGCACCGCAGCGCGCGTTAGCCCAAATCAGCAGGTGGCCCCGCGCGCCGGTCGCGGGTTTCCTTGGTTCTCAGGGCCAGGGACAGCGCGCACACTTCTTGCGATCCCGCAAAACGGGATTCACTGAAGTCACACGCCATGAAGCAAACCACCGAGCAGTTCGAAGACGTGCACCTCCATGCGGCATCCGTTCCCGCCTGGGACCAGACCTACCACCAGATCACGCCTGGTTTGGTGCGCAGCTCGCTGCAACGGATCGAAGGGCGGCGCTTCCAGTTCTTCCGCGAGCACATCAACCAGCGACTGGTGCAGCAGGGCCAGGCACCGCGCGACCGGGTGTGCTTTGCGCTGCCGCTGGCGGTGCCCGGCCCCACCCGCATGCAGGGCCGCGAGGCCGACGAGCACTGCGTGTTCGTGCTCAAGGGCGGCGAAGACTTCATGTTCCACATGCCCCCGGGCATGGACCTGCTGTCCATCACCCTCGACCGCGAGAGCTTTGCCCGCAGCCTGGATGCATCGCCCTGGGGCCGCGAGTTGCAGGCGTGGCTGCGCCAGCCGGTGATCCGCGTGCCGCGCGAGCGGCTGATGCGCAGCCGCGAGCGCCTGCTGGCGCTGCTGGGCCGCTTCCTGCCCATGGCGGATGGCGACGATGAAGCGCCGCTGGAATGCGAGATGGAGCAGCACCTGTTCGAAGAGCTGACCTGCCTGCTGGCCGATCCGGCGGTGGACCGGCGGCAGAAGCTGCCCTCGTCACCGGGCAGCTTCATCGTCGAGAAGTGCCACCAGATGGCGGTGGCGGAACCCAGGACACCTCCCTCGGTGCTCGACCTGTGCCAGCGCTTGCGCATCAGCCGCCGCACGGTGCAAAGCAGCTTTCGTGCGGTGACGGGCACCACGCCGGTGAACTACATCCGCAGCATCCGGCTCAACGGCGTGCGGCGCGAGCTGCTGGGCAGCCGGGCCGACGAGTTGACGGTGGGCGACGCCGCCGGCCGCTGGGGCTTCTACCACCTGAGCCACTTCGCGGCCGACTACCAGGCGCTGTTCGGCGAGCTGCCTTCACGCACGGCACGGGCCGGCCGGCGGCAGCATGCCCTGTCTTCCTGAATGAACGAAGTGCTCAGCGCCCGGCCACGGAGGACAGTGAGCGCGCGATCTGGTCGGCCGCGGCCACCAGCCGCGGCGCCAGCACGGCCACGTCGAAGCGGTTGAACTGGGCGCGCGCAAAGATCAGGGACATGCAGCCGGCCAGCTCGCCGCTGCCGTAGCTCACCGGCACCGACAGGCCGGCCAGCCCCCGGTTCAACTCACCCAGCGACACGGCGTAGCCTTGCTGGCGGATCTCCTGCAGCGCCCGCCAGAAGTCGAGCCAGGTGCTGCCGATGGCCTGGCAGTCGGGATCCTGTGCATGCTTGTTGAAGAGGCGCTGCAGCCGGCCGCGGCTCATCATCGCCAGCAGCATCTTGGAGGTGGACGAGCGGAAGGTGGGCATGGTGGTGCCACGCCCGAAGGACATCGGCAACGGCTGCGACGAGCCGCTGTAGGAGTACACGTTGACCACCTTGTCGTTGTAGGTGGTGGTCAGCAGGCCCGTGGCCCCCACCGCCACGGCCAACGCATTGACCACCGGCCCGCCGACGTTGATCAGCGGATCGGCCTGCACCATGCGGTGGTCCAGCTCGATGATGCGCGGCCCCAGCATGAAATGCCCGTCATGGCTGACCAGCAGGCCGGCCAGGCTCAATTCGCGGGTGTAGCGGTAGCAGGTGGTCCGCGTCAGCGACAGGGCCTCGGCGATCTGTTCGGCCGTCATCGTGGTGTGGTCCCGCGAGAACAGGTCGAGGACGGAGAGCATGCGGGTCAGGCTGGACACGAGCGGTGCGGGTTGCCGACACACGTGCCGGCAATCTCAGAATGTGGAACTGGCCCCAGTCTACACAGGGCCACGGCGGCCACGAACCGGCAGATCTCCGAGCGGTGGCCACCCCCGCGGCGGGCGCCGTTGGTGCCGCACAACCGCTCTTTCGTACCGCAAAGAAAAAAGCACCTAGCGTCTCCGCTAAGTGCTTGTTTCCCTACCAAATTTGGTAGGCGCGATTGGACTCGAACCAACGACCCCCACCATGTCAAGGTGGTGCTCTAACCAGCTGAGCTACGCGCCTGTTCAGCCCACGACTATAGCAGACGGTTTTTCAGGTGCGCAAGCTTTTTCGACTTTTATGCGCTGACGCCGGGGCCGGCCGCAGGATCAAGCGCTGGCACGTCGCCGGCGGCATGCCGGCGTTCGTTCGGAAGACCGCTGAATTTGAGATCACATCATGCTGTTTCATCCGCCTCCGTGGCGCTGGCATGTATATTTGTGATCACAAAACATACGGCAGCGCCCATGTCCGACCCTCTCCACACCTTCCTCACCCAGCACCGCATCCACGAGGTGGAGTGCGTCATACCCGACATGACCGGCATCGCGCGCGGCAAGATCCTCCCGCGCGACCTGTTCATGGCCTCGGGCGAGATGCGCATTCCCAAGAGCGTGCTGCTCAACACCGTCAATGGCCAGCAGCCCGACAACGGGCCTTACGTGGGCGACACCGACCCCGACATGGTGTGCAAGCCCGATGCGGCCACGGTGCGCATCGTGCCGTGGGCGGCCGAGCCAGTGGCCGTGGTGATCCACGACTGCGAAGAATGGGGCGGGCAGCCGGTGCAGATCTCGCCGCGTGCGGTGCTGCGCCGGGTGCTGGCGCTGTATGCCGAACGCGGCTGGCAGCCCATCGTGGCGCCCGAGATGGAGTTCTACCTGGTGGCCCGCAACCAGAACCCGCATGAGCCGCTGCAGCCGCCGCTGGGCCGCACCGGCAAGCCGGAGGTGGGCCGCCAGAGCTATTCGATTGATGCCGTCAACGATTTCGATCCCTTCTTCATGGAGCTGTCGTCCTTCTGCGACCAGCACCAGCTGGGCGTGGAAACGCTGATCCACGAAGCCGGCCCGGGCCAGATGGAGATCAACTTCAGCCACGGCGACCCGCTGGACCTGGCCGACCGGGTGTTCCTGTTCAAGCGCACGGTGCGCGAGACGGCGCTGCGCCACGGCGTGTTCGCCACCTTCATGGCCAAGCCGATGGAGGGCGAGCCCGGCAGCGCGATGCACATCCACCAGAGCCTGAACGACGGCGAAGGCCGCAACATCTTCAGCAACCGCGATGGCAGCGCCAGCGACCTGTTCCAGCACTTCATCGGCGGGCTGCAGACCTACATCCCGCAGGTGATGCCGATGCTGGCGCCCTACGTCAACTCGTACCGCCGGCTGGCGCCCTACATGTCGGCGCCCATCAATGTGCGCTGGGGTCACGACAACCGCACCTGCGGCATCCGCGTGCCCAAGTCCGGGCCCGCCGCCCGCCGGGTGGAGAACCGCGTGCCCGGCGTCGACGCCAACCCTTACCTCGCCATGGCCGCCACGCTGGCCTGCGGCTACCTGGGCATGCGCGACCGGCTGCTACCCAGCGAACCCACCGTCGGCAGCGCCTGGGCCGTGGACCATGAACTGCCGCGCCACCTGGAAGACGCCATCCGCGCGATGCGGGCCAGCGAGCCGATCAAAGAGATGCTCGGCGAGACCTTCGTCGATGCCTTCTGTGCGGTCAAGGAACTGGAATACGCCACCTACAACCGGGTGATCAGCTCCTGGGAGCGTGAACACCTGCTGCTGCTCGTGTAAGGACCCCGCGATGACGCACCCCACCCACCCCACCGGCGTGCCACCCGCCCGCGTGCAGGCCCTGCTGGCGCGTGAACGCGAGGCTTATGTGCAGCGCCATCCGCGCTGCCGCGCGCTGTCGGACCGCGCCGCGCCGCAGCTGATGTTCGGCGTGCCGCTGCACTGGATGAACGACTGGTCGACCCCGTTCGCGCTGCAGGTGGCCGAAGCCCGCGGCGCCACGCTGACCGATGCCGACGGCCACACCCTGGCCGACTTCTGCCTGGGCGACACCGGCGCCATGTTCGGCCACTCGCCCGCCCCGGTGGCCGAGGCTCTGGCCACGCAGGCCCGCCGTGGCCTGACCACCATGCTGCCCAATGAAGACGCGGCCGTGGTGGGCGAGCTGCTGGCCGAGCGCTTCGGCCTGCCGCGCTGGCAGTTCGCGATGACCGCCACCGATGCCAACCGCTTCGTGCTGCGCTGGCTGCGCGCGGCCACCGGCCGCCAGGTGCTGTTGGTGTTCAACGGCTGCTACCACGGCACCGTGGACGACGTGTTCGTCGACCTGGTGCACGGCCAGCCGGTGCAGCGCGCCAGCCTGCTGGGCCAGGTGCACGACCTGACCACCACCACCCGGGTGGTGGAGTTCAACGACCTGGCCGCGCTGGAAGCCGCGCTGGCCCCCGGCGACGTGGCCTGCGTGCTGGCCGAGCCGGTGATGACCAACATCGGCATGGTGCTGCCCGAGCCCGGTTTCTGGGCCGAGGCGCAGCGCATCGTCCGCCGCCACGGCAGCCTGCTGGTGCTGGACGAAACCCACACCTTGAGCAGCGGCCCCGGCGGCTACGGCCGCGCCCACGGCCTGCAGCCCGATGCGGTGGTGGTGGGCAAGGCGCTGGGCGGCGGCATGCCTTGCGCGGCCTACGGCTTCACTGCCGAGCTGGCCGCGCGGGCCGAAGCGGCCAAGCGCGCCGCACCGCCCGGCCATTCGGGCATCGGCACCACGCTCACGGCCAACCTGCTGGCCATGGCCGCGATGCGCGCCACGCTCACGCAGCTGATGACGCCGGCCACCTTCGCCGGCATGCATGCGCTGGCTGGCCAGGTGGCCGACGGCCTGCGCGCCGCCATCGCCCATCACGACCTGCCCTGGTGCGTCACCCAGGTGGGCGCGCGGGTCGAGTTCCAGTTCTGCCCGCAGCCGCCGCGCAACGGCAGCCAGGCCGAAGCGGCGATGGACGCCGCGCTGGAGCATGCGCTGCACCTGGCCCTGCTCAACCGCGGCGTGCTGATCACACCCTTCCACAACATGATGCTGGTGTGCCCCGACACCACGCCGGCCCAGGTGCAGCGGCTGCTCGATGCATTCAGCGAGGTGCTGGCGGCGGTGTGCGGCGGAGAAGCGGCTTGAGCGACGACAACACCGAAGCCAGCACCACCCAGCAGGACAGCATCTACCGCACGCTGCGGCAGTGGGTCACGGTGGGTCGCTTCCTGCCCGGCGAGCGGCTGAAGATCCGCAACGTGGCCGCGGCCATGGGCGTGGGCCAGATGCCGGTGCGCGCCGCGCTGCAGCGGCTGGCGGCCGAGGGTGCGCTGGTGAACGTGCCCAACGCCGGCGTGGCCGTGCCGCGCCTGTCGGTGCCCGAGTTCGACGACTTGCTGCAGATGCGCATGCTGCTGGAAGGCGAAGCGGCCGAGCGCGGCAGCCTGCGCCTCTCAGCGGCCCAGCGCGCCGAGCTGCAGACCTTGTGCGAGCGCATGGACCAGGCCCTGGCCCGCCAGGACGCCGACGACTACCTGGCCGCCAACGAAGACTTCCACGTCATCCTGTACCGCGCCGCCGGCTCGCCGCTGCTGTTCGGGCTGATCGACACCTTGTGGCTGAAGGCCGGGCCGGTGAGCAATCGCCTCTTCGACACCCCGGCCGCGGCGGGGGTGCTCAACGACGCGCACGAGGCGCTGATGAAGGCCCTGCAGGCCGGCGACAGCGCAGCCGTGCGCCGCGCGGTCGAGCAGGACATCTTCGTGGCCGGGCAGTTCGTGCGGCAGATGCTCAAGAACGAAACGGTCAGTTCACCGGGTCTGCCAGGATCGCGCGCGACACGTCGGACTGCCTGATGCGCCAGCGCGCCAGCGCATGGTCGTAGACCAGCCGCTCGTCCTGGCTCACCTGGCCGTCGGCGGTGATCACCGCCACTGCCAGCCGGCACAGCAGCAGCCGGTCCTGCGTGTCGGTGACGGCGTCCAGCAGCGTGTTGAGGTAGCGCACATGGTCGACCGACAGCCACGAGCGGTCGCACAGGTAGGCCCCCACCTCGGCCACGCAGTCGCAGGCGATGTCGATGAAGCGTTGGCGGCTGACGCCCACCCGGCCGAAAGCCCCGAGCGTGTCCAGCACGTCCAGTTCCTTCGCATCGATGCGGCCATTGGCGGCGACCATCATCGCCAATGAACGGGCCAGGGCTTCCTTGGGGGCGGGCAGGACATTCGGCATCGTCGTCTCCAGGCAGGGTGGCAACAGGACCCTGGCATGGAGTGGCGGCCGGTGCGCTGGTTCCCTCCCGGTAAACCCTGTGGACCGGCCGCAGCCTTCACCTTATTTGCGCCGCGCGTGCCGCACGCCCGACACCCGCGCCACCTGCCCCAGCACCGCGGCCAGGCGGGCGGCGTCGCTCACCTCCACGGTGAAGGTCATCCACGCGGTGCCGCCACGCACATGCTTGACCGACTGCGTGTGCACGCCGGTCACGTTCATCTTTTCCTTGGCGAACACTTCGGAGATGTCGCGCAGCAGCGCCGGCCGGTCGGCGGCTTCCACCACCACGTCCACCGGGTAGACGGCCGCTTCGCCGCGGGCGCCCTCGCCCACGCCCCAGGTGACGGGAATCACCCGCTCGGGCTGCTGGGCGCGCATGTTGCGGAAATTGGTGCAGTCCACCCGGTGCACCGCCACACCCTTGCCGCGGGTGACGAAGCCGCCGATGGCATCGGGCGGTGCCGGCCGGCAGCAGCGCGCCAGGTTGGTGAGCAGTGAATCCACGCCCACCACCAGCACGCCCCCGCGCGGCGTGCTGCCGTCGCCCTTGGAGCGGCGCAGCGCCACGATCTCGTCGGGCGTGGGCGGGTCGGCCGCCGGGCGCAGCAGCTGCTCGATGTTGCGCAGCGAATACTCGTCCTTGCCCACCACCTCGAACAGCGCATCGGCGCTGCGAAAGCCCAGCCGCGAGGCCAGCTCTTCCAGCTTGATGGCGGTGCGGCCTTCACGCTGCAGCAGCTTTTCCACCAGTTCGCGGCCCTTGGCGATGGTCTGCGACTGCGCCAGCGCGTTGAACCAGGCGCGCACCTTGGTCTTGGCGCGCGAGCTGGCGAGGTAGCCCAGCTCGGGGTTCAGCCAGTCGAGCGAAGGCCCGCCTTCCTTGATGGCATTGATCTCCACCGTCTGGCCGTTGGCCAGCGGCGTGTTCAGCGGCACCATCACGCCATCGACCTTGGCGCCGCGGCAGCGGTGGCCCAGGTCGGTGTGCAGCGTGTAGGCAAAGTCCACCGGCGTGGCGCCGGCCGGCAGCTCGATCACCGCGGCCTGCGGCGTGAACACGTAGATGCGTTCGTCGCCCTGCCCGGCCGCATCGGCCGCCACCTGGCCCGCGAAGTCGCGTTCCCAGGCCAGCAGCTGGCGCAGCACCGAACGCCGGGCCTCGGCCACCCGCTCGTCGTCGGCCCCGGCGGCCGACACGCCGGCATAGCCCTTGGTGCCGGCTTCCTTGTAGGCCCAGTGGGCGGCCACGCCGAACTCGGCGTACTCATGCATGGCGCGGGTGCGGATCTGCACTTCCACCGTGCGGCCGTCGTCGTCCAGCACCACGGTGTGCAGCGACTGGTAGCCGTTGGGCTTGGGCTTGGCGATGTAGTCGTCGTACTCGCCCTGCACCACGCGGTAGCGCTGCTGCACATGGGCCAGCGCGGCATAACAGGCCGGGATGTCGGCCACGATCACGCGCATGGCCCGCACATCGAACACACGCGCAAAGTCCAGGCCCTTGCCCTGCATCTTCTTCCAGATGCTGTAGAGGTGCTTGGGCCGGCCCTGCACCTCGGCCTTCAGGCCGGCGGCGTGCAACTGGTCGGCCAGCTGCTGGCGGAAGGCCTCGACGCCGGCTTCGCGCTCGATGCGCTTTTCATCGAGCAGCCTCGCCATGCGCTTGTATTCATCCGGCCGCAGGAAGCGGAAGGAGAGGTCTTCCAGCTCCCACTTGATCTGCCAGATGCCCAGGCGGTTGGCCAGCGGCGCAAACACCTGCTGGGTTTCCTGTGCCAGGGCCTCGGGGCACGGCGTACGCGAGGCGGCATACCAGCGCAGCGTCTGCAGCCGTGAGGCCAGGCGCAGCAACACCACCCGCAGATCGCGCGAGAAGGCCAGCAGCATCTTGCGCACGCGCTCGGTCTGCACCGCACGGTCGGCCACGGCCAGCCGCGCCTCGCGGGCGGCGCGCTGGATCTGCACCAGCTTGTTGGTGTGCACCACCAGCCCGGCATAAGAAGCGCCGAAGGCCTTGGCGATGACCTCTTCGGGCCGCTGCAGGAAGTCGGCCGAATACACCAGGTAGGCCGCGGCCTGCATCGCCGGCGAGGCGCCGATGTCGTGCAGGATCGCGGCCACGCCATCGGCATGGCCGAGCGCGTCTTCGCCGGTGTCCAGCAACTCGCCTTGCAGCAGCGGCTGCGCGAAGGCGCGCGCGCGGTGCTTGGCATCCAGTTCGTCGGAAACGTCGGCCAGGCGAACGATGGTGGCCGCGTCGTCGGTGGTGATCTCGGGGGCGTGGCTCTTCACGGGGACAACAGGAAATCGCGCACGGCCTTCACTTGTTCGGGCTGCACCAGCGTGGGCGCATGACCCACGCCTTCAAATTCAACCAGCCGCGCACGCGGGCCGCGGCCGCTCATGGCCTGGGCGGTGGCGGCACTCAAGAGGTCGCTTTGCATGCCGCGCAGCAGCAGCGTGGGGCAGGCGATGGCGTCGTACGCGGCCCACAGCATGGCCTCACCGGCGGCGGCGTTCTCGCGCGTGATGTGCTGGAAGGCCAGGCCGATGGCCGGGTCGTAATGCGGCTTGAAGCCCTCGCCATCGGGGCGCAGCTGTGGCCGCGTCAGCGTCAGCCACTGCTCGGGCGAATGCGGGCCGAAGCCTTGCGAGATGGCCCACAAGGCGTCGGCCGCTTCCTGCTCGGTGCGCCAATGCGCCGGCTTGCCCACGTAGGTGCCGATGCGGGCCAGGCCTTCGTAGTCGATGGCCGGGCCGATGTCGTTGAGCACCAGCCGCCGCACAGGCGCACCAGGCAACGAGCAAAGGCCCATGCCGATCAGCCCGCCCATCGAGGTGCCCACCCAATCGACCTGCTGGGCGTCCAGCCGGGCCAGCAGCGTGACCATGTTGGCCACGTACGCAGGCACCGCATAGCCGGTGGGGTCGGCCAGCCAGTCGGAGTGGCCACGGCCGGGCACGTCGGGGCACACCACGCGGTATTCATCGGCCATCGCCCGGGCCAACACGTCGAAGTCGCGGCCCTGGCGCGTCAGGCCGTGCACACACACCAGCACCCGCGGATTGCGGGCGTCGCCCCACTCCCAATACGCCATGCGATGCAGGCCGCGGCTGCCCAGGCATTGCACGTGTTTGAGAACGGGTTCGGTGGTCATGAAGGCGTCCCTCCTGCGTTTGATAATGCATCGTAGCAACCCCCTCACGGAGATCTTGAATGCTCAAAGGAAAGACCGCCCTCGTCACGGGCTCGACCAGCGGCATCGGCCTGGGCATCGCGCTGCGCCTGGCGGCGCAGGGCGCCAACATCATGCTCAACGGCTTCGGCGACCATGCGGGCCCCAAGGCGCAGGTGGAAGCGCTGGGCGTGAAGGTGGGCTACCACGGCGCCGACATGAGCAAGCCGGCCGAGATCGAGGCCATGGTGCGCGCGGCCGAGGCCGAGTTCGGCGCGGTGGACATCCTGGTCAACAACGCCGGCATCCAGCACGTGGCGCTGGTGGAAGACTTTCCGCCCGAAAAGTGGGACGCGATCATCGCGATCAACCTGAGCTCGGCCTTCCACACCACGCGGCATGCGCTGCCGGGCATGAAGCAACGCAACTGGGGCCGCATCATCAACGTGGCCAGCACCCACGGGCTGGTGGCCTCGGCGCAGAAGTCGGCCTATGTGGCCAGCAAGCACGGCATCCTGGGCTTCACCAAGGCGCTGGCGCTGGAAACCGCCACCACCGGCGTCACCGCCAATGCCATCT